>DASSLZ010000168.1:0-26297 GCA_035689165.1 Candidatus Eiseniibacteriota bacterium
CCCCACGCGATCCGCGCGGCTTCTTCCGCGTCGTGCGCCACGCGGAGCAGCCCGCGCAGGTCGGGGCCGAACTCGAAGCGGCGATCGAGGAAGTCGAGGAGCTCGTCCCAGCCTTCGCCCAGGAGCACGAGCGCGTCGGGATCCTCGTCGCGGTCATGCGTGAGCAGCGTCCAGACCCAGAAGAGCTCGTTCAGCGTTCCCACGCCGCCCGGCAGGACGACCGCGGCACGCGCGCCCGCGAGCAGATTCCGGATCCGCTCGTAGAGGTCGGCCGCTTCGACGACCTCGCTCAGCTCCGAGGAGGGCACGCGCGTCTCCTGGTACCAGGCCAGCGTGCAGCCGACGACCTTGCCGCCCGCGGACGTGGCGCCCTCGGTCACCGCCTCCATCACCCCGCCGTACCCGCCGCAGCGCACGACCGCGCCGCGCCGCGCCAGGGCGGCGCCCAGCTCGCGCGCCAGCCGGTGGTGGGGCGAATCCCGCGCTGCCTTGCTGCTGCCGAAGACCGCGACCGAAGTCTTTGTCATCGTGCCGAATATACCACCTGAAGGGTGCCTGACCGACCGGGGCGGCCGAGGGGCCGGACCGGTCACAAACCGCGCGCGTCATGGTAGCATCGGCCCATGACCCCTCAACGCGCCGCGCGGGCGCACACGTCCCGATCCCGCGCGAGCCGGATCGTCCGCATCGCGCTCGCCCAGGTCAATCCCACGGTCGGGAATCTCCCCGGCAACACGCACAAGGTCATCGAGTTCATCGGCCGAGCGCGGGAGATGGGCGCCGAGCTGGTCGCCTTCCCCGAGCTGGTGCTGACCGGCTACCCGCCCGAAGACCTCCTGCTCCGCCCCGAGTTCATCGACCAGAACATGGCGGCGCTGGATGAGGTGACGCGCGCGACGCGCGGGATCACGGCGGTCGTCGGCTTCGCGCAGCGCGCCGAGGACGTCTACAACGCCGCGGCGATCGCGCACGACGGCGAGATCGCGGGCATCTACCACAAGAGCCATCTCCCCAACTACTCGGTCTTCGACGAGGTGCGCTACTTCCGCCCGGGGCGGAACCCCTTCGTCTGCAGGCGCGGCGCGCTCACGTTCGGCGTGAACATCTGCGAGGACATCTGGCTGCCCTCCAGCCTGAACCAGCTGGCCGTCTACGGCGACGCCGACCTGGTGATCAACCTCTCCTCCTCGCCCTATCACATGGGCAAGTCGATCGCGCGCGACCGCATGCTCGCCACGCGCGCGCAGGACGCGGTCTCGGTGCTCGCCTTCGTGAACACCGTGGGCGGGCAGGACGAGCTGGTCTTCGACGGAAACAGCCGCGTCTTCGGCCCGCGGGGGACGACGCTCGCCGCGGCGAAGGCGTTCGAGGAGGACCTCGTCGTGCTCGACATCGATCTCGACGAGGTCTTCTCGGCCCGGCTCAAGGATCCCCGGAGCCGCGAGCTGGCCCACCGCGACGAGCCGGAGGAGCCGATCCCGGTCGTGGAGCTGCGCCCCGTGCCCGACCCGCCGCGGCCGCCGATCCAGGCGCGCGCCACGGTGACGCCGGCGGGAGAGGCCGAGGTCTACGAGGCGCTGATCCTGGGGACGCGGGACTACGTGCGGAAGAACGGCTTCGAGCACGTGGTGCTGGGGCTATCGGGTGGGATCGATTCCGCGCTCACCGCTTCGGTGGCCGTGGACGCGCTGGGTGCTAAGAACGTGACCGGCGCCTACATGCCCTCGGGCTTCAGCGCGAAGGAGAGCGAGGCCGACGCGACGGCGCTCGCGAAGAACCTGGGCTTCCCGATGCTGACGCTGCCGATCGCCGCCGAGATGGAGGCCTACCGGAAGTCGCTCGCGCCGGTGTTCGAGGGACGCCCGGAGGACGTGACGGAGGAGAACATCCAGTCGCGCATCCGGGGCAACTTCCTGATGGCGCTCTCGAACAAGTTCGGCTGGCTGGTGCTCACCACGGGCAACAAGAGCGAGTACGCCACCGGCTACACGACGCTCTACGGGGACATGGCCGGCGGGTTCGCGGTGTTGAAGGACGTGCCGAAGACCCTGGTCTACGCGCTCGCGCGCCATCGGAACGCGCGCGCCGGAAAGGGAGCATGGATTCCGGAGCGCACGATCGAGCGCCCACCCACCGCGGAGCTGCGCGCGGGGCAGCTCGACACCGATTCCCTGCCTCCCTACGACGTGCTCGATCCGATCCTGCGCGCCTACGTCGAGGAGGACTGGGAGGTGGATCGCATCGTGGGGATGGGCTACGACCGCGCGCTGGTACAGCGCATCATCCGCATGGTGGACAAGGCCGAGTACAAGCGCCGCCAGGCCCCGCCAGGAATCCGCATCACGCCGCGCGCGCTGGGCAAGGATCGCAGGCTTCCGATTACCAACGGGCATCAGAGCTGGCGGGACTGAACGGCGGGGCCGAGCAGACTCACCGAAGCACACGCGCCAATCGCAGGTGAGAATCACGACAGCTGTCGCGGGATTCACACTCGCCAGCGGCGGTGAAATCATGGACAGCTGTCGCCAGATTCACACGCGCCAGCGCGGGGGAGATCGAAGACAGATGTCGCCACGTTCACACGCGCCCAGCGCGGGTGAAAGCGAAGATCGATGTCGCTGAGTTCACACGCGCTCGGCGCGGGTGATTCGGACGTCAAAGGTCGCAGAGTTCGCGACCTATCGCCCCGCCGTAGCCTCGTTGTTCAGCCAAGCCCTCGCCAGGTCGATGTCTTCCTGCCCCAGTGCGTGGCCCGTATCACTCCACTGCAACGTCACGTCGGCGCCCGCTCCGCGTAAGAGCTCGGCCCACTTCTCGCTCGCGTAGGGACGCACCAACGGATCGTTGCGACCGGCGCCCAGGTAGACGCGCTTTCCCGTAAGCGCGGGCGGCACTTCCGGCGTGAACGGCGTCATGCCCCGCAGGAGAATCGCCCGCTCGAGCAGATCGGGATGGAGCAGCAGCAGCGCGCCCGCGATGTTCGCCCCATTCGAGAATCCCACCGCGACCATCGGTTGCGCGGCGATTCCGTAGCGGTCGCGGGCGGCATGGACGAACTGCGCCAGCTCGTCGGCGCGGTGCTTCAGGTCTTCCTCGTCGAAGACGCCTTCGGCGATCCGGCGGAAGAACCGCGGCGCTCCGTTCTCCAATACCCGGCCGCGCGGCGAGAGGATAGCCGCGCCGGGCGCGAGATAGGGGCCGAGCGGGAGCATGTCGTCCTCGTCTCCTCCCGTGCCGTGGAGGAGAAGGAGGAGGAGCGGCGATCCGTTCGGCTCGGGTGGCACGAAGCGGTGATGAAAGAGCGACAGCGGGTCGACGGCGTGCATGGGTTCGAGCGGCCTGTGGTCGAGGTTCGGGGTTGTGGAACCGAACGGGCGTGATCCCTCGGTCCAGGGTCGGGGCGATTCGACGCGGCGAACGGCCATCACCGCCCGTCGCGCTTCGCGTGAAGCCGACGCGGCGAACGGCTAGCGGAGAATTGTAATCGATGCGGCGGGCGTGCGCACGTTTCCGGGGACGAGCAACCGCGCCCAGTACCGTCCCGAGGCGGCGGGACGGCCCCGGTCGTCGCGGCCGTCCCAGCGGACGCGGGTCGCGTCGCCCTCGGCGCGCAGCGTGCGGACCAGGCGGCCGCGCACGTCGGTGATCGCGATGCGGATCGCACCGCCGGTCGAGCCGGCCCCGCCGGCCGAGCCAACCGAGCCAGCCGCACCCGCACCGCCTGACCGCGCCTCCGCGAGCGCGACGGCGCTTCGCGACGCCTCCAGCCAGACGGCGCCCGAAGAAGGATTCGGCGCGACACGGAGCGCGGGAACGGCCGGCGCCGGCGAGGCCGCCACCGCGACGCCCGAGATCGCGGCCGTGCCGCTACGCAGCACGAGAAGCCGCGCGCCGTCGCTCACGACCAGATCGGGCAGGAAGCCCGGCATGTCGCGGAACCGGAGCGACGTGGAGGACGTGGCCCAGCTCACGTGCAGGGCGCGCTCGAGCCCTCCCGACGCACCCCAGGATTGCACTCGGGAGAGACTGACCGGCTGCGTGTAGGGCGCCGGCGCGCCCGGCTGGATCTTGTCCAGCTCCGAGGCTCCCGGAACGCGAAGCAACGAGACGCCGCCGCCCTCCATCGCGACGCCAAGCGTCCCCGTCCACGCGCTGGCGAGCCCCACCGCCGGCGCCACGGTCTGCTGGACGAGCACGAGCGCCGGGGGCTGTCCCCCGCGAGGAGCGCGCACGAGCTGCACCCCACCCGCGCCCGTGGCCACGGCCACGTAGGCGCTGTCGCCGGTGTTGGCCACCCAGGCCAGATCGCGCGCGAGCGCCGAGCCCCACATCCCGGAGAGGGCGACGTTCCCCCGCGGCGTGAAGGTGACGGACGCCGGAGCGCCCGGAGCGAACGTCAGTCCATAGAACGCCACCCCGCCGCTTCCGTCCGCGAGCGCCATCTCGGGAGCCGAGCCTCCTCCGCGCAGCTCCAGGTCGAGCGCGCTCCCCGGCGTCGGCAGGGTCCCCGCCGCGTAAGGCACGCCGCCCAGCGAGTCGATGGCCGCCTCGAGGTCCACGGCCACCACGCCCGCGCCGGTTCCCGAGATCACCAGGGCGGGGTCGTAGGACGCCGCGACGGGAATGGACCCGGTGTCGGCATCGGCGACCAGCCCGACGTGGCGTCCCGTCGCCGTGCGCACCCAGGCGGCGTCGGTCGCGAAGCCAGAAGTCGGGATCACGCGCAGGATCCGGTCGTCGACCCCGTTTCGGTCCACGTCGAAGAAGTCGCTCCAGTCCCCGAAGAGCGGGTCTTCGATGGTGCGCAGGTCGAGCAGCATCAACCCGCCGCGCCCCGCGGCCAGCAGGCCGAGGTCCAGGGTGTCCCCGCTGGTGGTGACGAATCCGGGAAGGATCGAGAGCGCGGCCGCGTACGAGGGAATCCGGATCGTGCCGACGACGCGGTCGTCGCCGCCGTCGCCGTTGCCGTCGATCATCCCGATCGAGTCCGTCGCCGTCGTGCGGATCACCCGCACGCCGTCCTCTCCGGAGGGGACCAGCCAGTAGCCGCGCGAGGCCAGCAGCGCGGCTCCGTCCCGCCCGGCGGCGGCGGCCGACAACGGGGTGAGCCCCATCGGGACGAGGGCGGTCGGAAGCGAATCGGGCAGCGAAGCGCTGGACAAGGCGAAGCCTGACGCGTTGGAGACTCCGCCCGAGTTGGTGACGCTGAGCTGGACCGCGTTCCCGTTGCCCGCGAAGGAGCGCGCGGGAATCGTGGTGGGCACGTTCACCGTAATGGTGCCCCCGCCCGGAAGCAAAGCGCTGGCGGGAGGCGGGCTGCCCGCGAACAGGCCGCCCGCGTTGTTGGGGTCGGGATTGAACCGCCCGCCCGTCAAGAGGACTGTCTCGCTCGTGCCGGTCATGGAGTGGACCTGGAACGAGACCGAACCAGACGTGCCCGACGCGGCCGACCAGGTCGAGGGCGAGGGCCACACTTCGGGACGGCCGTCGCTGGCGGCAGTGATCGAGGCGCCGACCTTGGCCAGCCTCGCGCCGCCGGGATCGGCGAGGATGTCCACCGAGATCGACGAGCTCCCCACCGCCAGCGCCGGCACCGTGACGTTGATCGTCACCGAGGCGATGCTGTTCGCGGGAACGGACAGCACGCCGCTCGATGGCGAGAGGGTCGCGACGAACGCGCCGCCGCTCGTCGCCGCCCAGGCGACGTTCGCGAGCGATCCGTTCGCGCGCAGCGTCAGGGTGAGGGGGCGCGTGACCCCGGGAGCGATCACGGCGCTCGGAAGGAGCGCGGTGATCCGCGCCGGCGGGATCCAATCGGTCGCTCCCGCCGGACGCGGGACCCCAGCCAGGGCGAGCGTGACGGCCGCGCAGGAAATCGCCCGCGCGGCCGCGCGCGCGGCCCTACGAAGAAGGGGGCCGGCGATCGGCGCCGGCCCCCCGGTGCAGCGACGAATCACGAGACTGCCGTTTCCTTCACGCGATCACTTGAGAATCGTGACGCGCGCGTCCTGATGCCACGACCCCGACTCCATCCGGGCGAAGTACGTGCCCGAGGCGACGGTGCGGCCGGCCACATCCCGCCCATCCCACAGCGTCGTGTGCGGCCCGGCTTCCATCACCTTGCCGTCCACCAGGGTCCGCACGAGGCGGCCCGTTACATCGAAGATGTTCAGGCGGACCGCCGCATTCCCGGCGTTCCGCGGAATCACGAAGAGGAACTTCGCGACCGGGTTGGCCGGGTTGGGGCCGCTGTTGGCGAAGAAGAACTGATCGGGATCGATGGTCCGGCCCGCGATCCGCGCCGCCGCGGCAGGCGGCGTCGTGACCGAAGCGCTCAACACGTACGTCTGCGGCACGCGCACCTGCGGCACCGGATTCGTGAGCGTCGAGCTGCGGAAGTCGGTCACCTGGACGGTGAACTTCCGCGCGTTCTTCGAATTCCCCGGGTTCGGCGGCGCCGTGAAGACGACGCGCGGGTTCAGCCCCGTGAAGTCGTCGTTGAACGCGACCACGTCGCCGTTCGAATCGTAGAGGAACATGACCAGGTCGGTGTTGTTGCGGCCGTCCTGGCCCGTCGCCGTGGCGCTCGCGTCGATGATGTCACCCGGCTTGGCCAGGACCGAGTAGAAGTCCTGATCGCCGGCGGGCGAGTAGGTCTCGGCCCGGTTGGTGACGTTCCCCGGAAGCACCTTGGCCTCGTTCAAGCGGCCGTTCGGCTCGTCCGCGTCCTCGTTCAGGGCGAGGATCGTGACCGCCGACTGGAGGCTGCGGTGTCCGTTCTTGTCGAGCGACTGGGACGACCAGATCGTCGCTCCACCCGTGCTCGGCGGCGACGGCGAGAGGTGGAACGCGGCCGCGCCCGCGCCGGCCGTGTCGCGGTCGGCGTAGGCGAAGGGACTGCGCTGAATCAGGAAGGTCTGATCCACCGAATTCTGCGGCAGGTCGAAGCCGTCGGCGCGCCTGTTGGCCGATCCGACGTAGGTGAACTCGGTCTGCGTGGCGCGGCGGTTGGCGCCGAGGCCGGTCGGGGCCACGATCGGCACCGCGTTCGGATCGGGAAGCTGGCACGTCATGTCGACCGCGAGATTGCGGTCGATCAGCACGCCCGACGCCCCGCTGAGCTGGACCGAGTACGAGTTGGCGAACAGCCCCTTCTCCAGCGTCGTGAAATCGGCGCGGATGAACGGGAAGTTGTTCGGGAAGCCCGGCGTCGCCGCCTGGCTCGGGAACCGGATCACCCAGAAGAAGGTCTGGTTCGGGGTGTTCACCGGCATGTTGAGCGGAACGACGTTGTTTCCGTTCGGATTCCCCGCGTAGAGGGTCTGGACGAAGAGCGGGTTGGCGAGATCAGGACCGCCGGTTACCAGGCTCATTGGGCAGAGCAGAATCTGCGGGAAGAGCGCCGGGACGCCGTTGAACGTGAAGCTCGGGAAGCTGACGTTCGCGATCGTGTAGGGACCCTCGAACGGAGGATCGAAGCGAACCGCGAGATAGGCGTTATTCGCGAACGTGACGATGTTCTCGAAGGCGCCGTGCTGCGCGATGATCACGCGACCCGGGAAGGTGTTCGAGATGAAGTTCACGCCCGGGGTATTCGTACCGGCGTTCACCGTCACCGGATCGAAGCTGTTCGCGAGGTCGGTGAAGCCGTTCCCGCTCTCATTGGCGCCGTTCCAGAACTCCGGCTCGAAGCCGATGTCGAGGCCGTTGTACGGACCGCCGATGTTGGCGTCGGCCGCGATGGTGTTCACCCCGTCGAGCGGCACGATCCGCACGGCGTAGGAGCCCGGAGGCAGGCCGTGAATCGTGTACTCGCCCTGGCCGTTCCGGAGCGTCAGCTCACCCGAGATGGCACTGATCGAGTGGGCCGCGTCCGGCACCGCGAGGTTGTAGGCCTCGACGTGCGCGCCGAAGAGGGCCAGGTTGTTGAAGCCGTTCAGGACCGTGCCGCTGATCGTCCCGGTCGTGGCGTTGAAGTCCACGCCGTCGGCCGAGAGTCCGCGATCCGCCGACTCCGGAAAGATCGTGGAGATTCCGGCCCGGTCGTCCAGCTCCAGGGTGCGCTGGCTGATGTCGTTCGAGATGAACGGCACCATGGTCGCGCCCGCGACGCTGGTGTGATCGAGGCCGAAGTAGTGCCCGTATTCGTGGGTCACGACCGCCTGGAGATCGACGCTCGTCTGCCCGGCCGGAGCCGGCGTCAGACCCGGCGAGGAGATCGAGGAGAAGAACTCGTGGTCGTTGAACACGAGGTCCGCGTCCAGCGTGTGGCCGTTGGAAAGGTCGACCACGGAGCGGACGAACGCGATGACGCCGCTGCCGACCGCGAAATTCGCGCCCGGCGTGTCGAAGAACATGCTGTTCTGCCCGTCGAACGCGAGCTTGGGAAGCGAATCGGTCGCCCCGAACTCGTGCGGGTTCACCGTGAAGTACGAGGTGTTGACGTTCTCCCAGTTCTTCGCCGACTGGATCACCGTCGCCAGGGCGTCGGTCGAGGAGATGTCGGCGTTCGCGGGATTGATGACGCTGTTCAGCGGAAGCTCGGAATCGAACCAGTGCGCCTGGACGACGGGCGAGGTAGCGTCCGCCTGGCGCGCCAGACGGATGAACGCCGCGGCCGGATTCGCCAGCGTGAGCGCGAGCGCTCCGAAGACGAGCACGGCGGCGGCGATGCGAAATCGAATCGAATTCATGGTCGTCGCTCCTCCGTTACTCGTTGGGGACCGTGGGGTCGATCTGGATCTTGCCGGCTTCGTCGAGATTGGTGCGGACGCCGTCGAGCAGCGCCTGGAGCGGCATGTCGGCCGTCTTGCCAGGCTCGAACGCCTTGCCGGACGCGTCGATCAGCGACGTGCCTTCCAGCTCGTTGCGGACGCGCTTGGTTCCGTTCTGATCCTGCGACACCGTGTACTTGCCCTGCTGGAGTCCCATGATCCAGGGATACCCGGCCTTGTCGTTCTGCGACAGAAATACGACGACCTCCTCCCCCTTCTTGAAGGTCGGCATGCCGGGGACGATCGACGCGATGTTGTCCACCACGCCGCCCAGCTGGCGGATGGTGATCACGTCGTCCTTGCGGGATCCCTTCACCGGGTCGAGCACGCGAAGGGTGACGTAGGTGTAGATCTCCTTGTTCGCGTCATAGCGGGCGACCTGGTCCTCGACGCGCGCGACGACCACGGCGTTGGACTTGAGGGCCAGATCCTTGAGGGACATCTTGGTGACGGTGGTGGCGTGCGCGGTGCTCGTGCCCACGAGGGCGAGAGCGGCGAACGCGACCATGGCCAAACGGCTTGCGCGATTCATCGCTTGTCTCCTGCGGTGACTCCTTGCGGCGCCGGGACGGATGCGATCCCCGCGCGTCGCGTGAGATGAAGCGCATGGGAACTGCGGACGGAACAATGCGGGTAACGGTGTCTGTGCCGGCTCTCACCCCCCTAGCATCCGGCCCAGGCGGGCCGGCATCGGCTGCGAACCCCGTTGCGGAGGCGGAGGCTCCCGGGCGGCAGGGCGCCGCGCGTGGAAGCGCGCCGAATATTCGACGAGAAGGCGTAATTATACCATTTTGAATGCTTTATGTCAACAGGGTGATTTGGCCCGACGCCGCCGTCAGCCCCCTGAGGAGCTTAGAGGGGCCAGGCCGCGATTCGGATGGAACGCCCTCCCGAAGGGTCGGACAGGGAGAAGTCGGCGGTCCCATCGGCGTCCAGCCGGTCGGTCGACAGGTAGCCCATCCCAAGGCCCTCGCCGGTGCCGGGCTCGGGCGCCGCGCTGGTGAGGAATCCGGCCGGCGAACCCCCGGCCAGGATCGGAGTCCCCTTGGCGGGGGCCGAGCCCGGCCAGGGAAAGCGGAAGCCGGCGCGGCGGCGGCGGACCTGGCCGCGGTTCGACGTTCGCGCCACGACCTCCTGCCCGACGTAGCACCCCTTGGTGAAGGAGATCGCGCCGGGCAGGTCGAGCTCGGTGGCGATGCGGTCCAGGTCGAAGTCGGCGCCCGCGACGGGGATTCCCGCCGCGATCCGCCACGCGTCCGCCGCCTCGCGCGCGGCGAAGGCCGGCAGCGCCGTAGCGGCGGGCAGAAACAGGAACGAAAGCGGCGCACCGGCAATAGCCGTCGCGCCCGCCGCCCGCCCCGCCAGCGAAGCCAGGAGACCGCTCCGGTTCGGACCGGCGACGCCGACGAGGCGCGGCGTTGTGGCCGGACCCTCGAATTCCACATCCTCCATGATCCGGAACCGCTCCAGGTGCGGGCGCAGTGCTTCGGCCGAGGCAGCGTCCGCCAGGACCCACGCGTCGGCACCCGAGGCCGCCACGGCGACCCATGCGTGCGCGACCGGACGTCCCTTCTCCGTCAGGAACAGGGTCTCGGCCGCGCGCTCGGGGCCCGCGGCGTCGAGGTCCTGGGACGCGGTGCCTTGGAGGAACTCGCGCGTGTCGGCGCCGGAGAGCCGAAGGACGCGCCAGTCGCCCAGGTCCAGCGCGGCCGCATCCTCTCGGAGGGCTCGGTAATCGTCGGCGGGGGATGGCATGGCACGAAGAATAGCACCCCCGAAAGAAGGTCCTTGACGCGGGCGCCACTAAATCGTATATTTACGATTAACGATATGCGAGAGGAGGCCCGATGAAGTCCATAACACTCACGCCGGCCGGAAGGCGCCCGTTGCCCCGCTCGCGCCGCACGGGAGCTCCCCTGGACGTGGAGCTGGCGCGCCTGGCGAAAGCGCTGGGCCACCCGGCCCGGGTCGCCATCGTGCGGCTGTTGCTGGGAAAGAAGGAGTGCGTCTGCGGCGACATCGTCGACCGGCTGCCGCTCGCCCAGGCCACGGTGTCGCAGCACCTCAAGGTTCTCAAGGATGCGGGCTGGATTCAGGGAAGCATCGACGGTCCGCGCGTCTGCTACTGCGCCCGTCCCGAGACGGGCCGCAAATTCCTGGAGCTGGCGCAAGCGCTGGCGGCCCGGGAGGAGGAAGGAGAAACGTCATGAGCGCCACGAACGACATTCGCGACACGGTGCGGGAACGCTACGGAGCGCTGGCCGAGGGAGCCGACTGCGGCTGCGGATGCTCCTCGGGAACGGTCTCCTGCTGCTCCACCGATTCCCAGGCCATGGCCACGCTGGGCTACACCGCCGAACAGCTCGCCGCAATCCCGGAGGGCGCGAACCTCGGACTGGGATGCGGCAATCCGCTGGCGCACGCCGCCGTGAAGCCGGGCGAGACGGTGCTCGATCTGGGATCGGGTGCCGGCATCGACGCCTTCCTCGCCGCGCGCGAAGTAGGGGCGGAGGGCCGCGTGATCGGCGTCGACATGACGCCCTCCATGATCTCCCGCGCGCGGGAGAACGCGGCGAAGGGCGACTATCGGAACGTGGAGTTCCGCCTGGGCGAGATCGAGAACCTGCCCGTGGCCGACGGCTCGGTGGACGTGATCATCTCGAACTGCGTCATCAACCTGTCCCCCGACAAGCCGCGCGTCTTCGCCGAGGCGTTCCGCGCGCTCAAGCCGGGCGGCCGTCTCGTCGTGAGCGACCTCGTGCTGACGCGGCCGATTCCCGACGCGGTCCGGAAATCGATCGAGGCCTACGTCGGGTGCATCGCCGGCGCCTCCTCGCGCGAGGACTACCTCCGGCTGGTGCGGGAGGGCGGATTCGACGACGTGACCGTGCTCGAGGAGCGGGGCTACGGACAGGACGGCCCTCTCCCGACCGTGGTGATCGAAGAGAGGGCCTGGGACGCCGTCGCGTCCGTGAAGGTGCGTGGGGTGAAGCCGCCGAACCGTACCTAGCTACGCGGTGGTCTTGTGCAGGACGGCGTGCTGGCCCGCGTCCCCCTCGCCGCGCGAGCGGATCCAGCGCTCCAGGCGCTCGGGCGTGCCGAGATCGACCCAGCCGCACGGAGGCACGGCGAGGACGCGTAGATGGGCGGCGGAGCCCTGGAGCACGTCGCGCGAGAAGTCGACGTGGGGCAGCGCCTCATAGGCGCGCTCCAGGGCCGCGCGATCGGGCACCGCTCCGGGCTCCCGCTCTTCGGTGACGCGGGCCAGTGACGCCAGCAACGCCGGCGCCGCGGTCTGAAAGAGCGCGAGGAGCGCGCGTCCGCGGGCCACGACGATGAAGCTGCTGACTGACGCGCCGGAGCGGTACAGCTCCCGCGCCATGCGCGGGGTCGGCTTTTCGACGAAGGAGACGATCGGGCGGGTCCCGTCCTCTTCCGCCTCGCCTCCGACGATCCATCCGTAATCGGGATCGGGACCTTGGGGGGCCATGCCCAGGACCACGACGCGGCGGCCGCGCTCCACGACGGAGACGGCGCGCGCGAGCGAGGACGCCAGCGTCGACTCGTCGGCGACGTACTGATCGGCGGGAAGAACGACCACCACCGCGTCGCGGCTCTTGCGGAGGACGCGCAGCAGCGGGAGCAGGATCCCAGCCCCGGTGCCCCGGTTCGCCGGCTGCACCATCATGCCGGGGATCATCGAGCCCGGGACCAGGTCCCCCCACCATTCGCGATGGTGCGCGGCGACGACGGTGACGATGTGAGCGGGCCGGGTGAGCCGCTTGGCCCGATCGAACGCCCATCGAAGCATCGGCCCCGCGTCTCCGGGCGCCCAGTATTGCTTGGGAAGCGGCCGTCCACGGCCATCCATGGTCAGGCGGCGGACGCGTTCTCCATCACCGGCAGCCAGGATGATCGCCCATCGACGCGAGGCCATATTCCGCGACACCCCCTACACCACGAAGTTGACGCTCGGGGAGAATGCAGAAGCCATGCCGCAAGGGGTGGGCCCATGGCGTGGGACGGAAGCGGGGTGCGGCAACGGGCTTAGAGTGTGTCGCGGTCGCTCCGCGCGCGCGCTGCGCGCGCGCGGACGACTGCCAGACTGTCAGGGAAAACGGGCCGTTATGGCAGGGATTCGCGCACGGAAGCGCGTCCGTCCGCGTCGTAGGCGATGACGCTGTGCACGGGGATCGCGCGGTCGATCTTGGACCGGCCGTCGAGGAAGGAGAGCTCGACGAGAAACGCGAAGCCCGCCGGCTCGCAGCGGATCGCCCGCACCAGGTCGAGCGCGGCGCGCGCGGTGCCGCCCGTGGCCATCACGTCGTCGGCGATCACGACGCGCGTGCCCGCGGGCACCAGGTCGCGATGGGTCTCCAGGCAGGCGCGGCCGTACTCGAGGTCGTATTCCTCGCGATGGGCCGAGGCCGGGAGCTTCCCTTCCTTGCGCGCGAGCAGAAGCCCGGCGTTCCAGCGCGCGGCGAGGGCGGCGGCGATCAGGAACCCGCGCGCTTCGATCCCGAGCACCATCGCGGGAGGCGCCGCATCGAACGGCGCCGCCAGCGCTCGCACCGCCCGCGCCCATGCGTGACCGTCGGCCCAGAGCGGCGTCAGGTCGCGGAAGAGGATGCCCTTCTTCGGCCAGTCGGGCACGTCGCGCACCCAGGCGGTGAGCGGCGCCTCGGCGGTATCGGGCGGAGTCCAGTTCACGGGCGCCAACGTAGCGCCCCAGTGCCCGCGCGGCAACACCTACAATCGGCGGCATGCACGTCCTGGTCTCGGGCTCGAGCGGATTCCTGGGAAGCGCGCTGATGCCGCGCCTGGCCGCGGCCGGGCATCGCGTGACGCGGCTCGTTCGATCGCGCGGCGGCACTGAAGGCGGCGCGAGCGGTCGCGGCATGGCGGAGGTCCGCGCGTGGGCGCCCGACGCCGACGCGCTGGACCCGCGCGTGCTCGAGGGGATCGACGCCGTGATCCACCTGGGCGGAGCCAGCATCGGCTCGGTCTGGACGAGCCGGCGGAAGGAGCTGCTCCGGACCAGCCGGGTCCGAACGACGCGCCTACTGGCGGAGCGGATCGCCTCGGCGTCGCCGCGCCCCGCCGTCTTCGCGCACGCCTCGGCCGTCGGCTACTACGGAGACCGGGGCGACGAAGTTCTCACCGAGGCCAGCGCGCCCGGGCGGGGCTTCCTGGCCGATCTCTGCCGCGACTGGGAAGCGGCCTCGATGCCGGCGCAGGACGCCGGCGCGCGCGTCGTCCGCGTCCGCGCCGGGCTGGTGCTGAGCCCGCGCGGAGGCGTCCTGCCGGTGATGCTGCGCCCCTTCCGGCTCGGCCTGGGAGGACGCCTGGGCAGCGGACGCCAGTGGATGCCCTGGATCGCGCTGGAGGATGCGGTCGCCGTCTACCTGCGCGCGCTGGAGGACGGGGCCCTGGTAGGGGCTGTGAACGCGGTCGCTCCCGAGGCGGTCACCAACGCCGAGTTCACGCGGTCGCTCGCGCGCGCCGTCAGACGGCCCTCCTTCGTCACGGTGCCGGCGTTCGCTCTAGGGCTGCTGCCGGGCGGGATGGGAAAGGAGACGCTGCTCGCGAGCGAGCGCGTCGTTCCCAAAGCACTCCAGACCGCGGGATTCCGGTTCGAATCCCCTACCCTCGAGACGGCCCTCTCGGCGATTCGCGGAGGGGGCCCATGAGCACGACCGGCCCGCTCGGGGCCGTCTTATCGGGCGAGCCGCCCTTCGGCTCCAGCGAGACCGCGAACGCGGTCAGCGTGGTCGGCTCGCCGGCGCTCTCCAGCCGGAGCACCGCAGCGCCGTGCTCGTCCGGGTGGATCACCCCCATGCTCGTGGTCGAGAGTCCGCGGACCGCCCAGAGCTGAAAGCTCTGGCTGTCCGGCGCGGTGGCGTTCGTGAGCACGACCACGGCCCGGCGCGTGGCGGGATCGTAGACCGCGCGCCCGCGGATCCCGGAGGTCTCCCCCGCGAGCGGTGCCGCCGGCGCCAGATCGGCGACGCGCGCGATCGGCGAGGTGAGCACGCCGCCCCACTGCCGCTCCACCGCGAGGTCGCGCGCGGTGCCGTTCAGGTCCGCCTCGCGCGCGCGGAGAATGGCGCGAAGCCGACCGGTCGATTCGTAGAAGGTGCCCGAGGAGATGATCATGACCGCGGCCACGATCCAGCCCGTCCAGGCGAACCACCCGGGGCGGCCGGTGCGCGGGAGGCGCAGGACCTTGGCGGCGCCCGGTGCGCCGGAGCCGCCGGGGACGGCCGCGCCGCGATCGCGCGTGCCATGCTCGGCCGCGCCCTGCTCGGAGGTCACCGCGGCCAGCGCCCGCTCGCGCAACCCGGGCAGGGGAAGCACGCGGGGGGCCGAAGCCGCGAGCAGCGTGGCGCCATAGCCGAACTCCCGGAGCGCCGTCTCGCACTCCGGGCACCCCTCGGCGAGGTGCGCCTCCAGCCGCTTCCGGTCCTTCTCCTCGATCGTGCCGAGCGCGTACGCCGCGCACAGCTCGATCATCTCCTCCTTGTGCTCCTTGTGTGAGCTCACGTCCATTCCTCGCTGGGCAACAGCGCGCGCAGCCGCGCCAGCGCCTGCCGCGTCCAGGATCGGACCATGACGGCGGGAGCGTTCATGCGGCCCGCGATCTCCAGCGTGGAAAGGCCGTCGAAGAAGGACGATTCCAGGACGCGCCGGTGCTTCGGCTCCAGGGCGCCGAGGGCGCGCCGCACCCGCTCGGCCAGCTGGCGGCGCCCCGGCGAGTCGTCGGGATCGTCGGCGAGAGCCGCGCCCGCGTCGAAATCGCCGGCGCCTCGGCGGCCGGAAACCGCGCCTGCCGGAACGCGGCTCAGCGCGCACGAGCGCGCGATCCCCAGCAGCCACGCGGCCACCGTGCCCCGGTTCAGGTCGTAGCGGGCGGACTCGCGCCAGGCCCGCGTCCACACTTCGACCAGCGCCTCGTCCGCCTCGTTCCGGTCCCCCGTGATCCGGACCATCAAGGGGTAGAGGAGCGGCGCATAGCGGTCGTACAGCGACCCGACCGCGTCGCGATCCCCTTCTTGAAGCCTCCGGATCAGCTCGAAATCGCTCTCGCTCATGGCGTCGCACCTTACCCGATGCCCCCCTCCCGGACAACGTTCCGCGCGCGTGCTAGGCTTTTCTCATGGCAGGCAAGCGTCTCCTCATCCTCGGCGGCGGCTTCGCGGGGCTGGACGTGGCCCGTGCGATCGGACGCTCGCGGGCCGCGCGCGAGTACTGGGACACGCTCCTCATCGACAAGGAGAACTTCTTCCAGTTCAACCCGCTCCTGCCCGCCGTGGCGGTCGGCTCCGTAGAGACGCGCCACATCGTCTACCCGCTCCGGGAGATGGCGCGCCACCGGCACATCCGCTTCCACAAGAACAAGGCCGTCCGGATCGATCTGGATACGAGGCAGGTGGTCCTGCACAACAGCCTGGCCGAGCCCTACGACACGCTGGTCATCGCGATGGGCAGCGTGACCAACTACTACGGCGTCCCGGGCGCGGAGCAATACACCCGCCCCTTCAAGACGATCGCCGACGCCATGACCCTCCGCGCGCGCGTCGTGGAGCTGTTCGAGATGGCCGAGCAGGCCGAGACGCTGGAGAAGCGCCGGCGCCTGCTCTCCTTCGCGCTGGTCGGCGGCGGCGTCACGGGGGTGGAGGTCGCGGCCGAGCTGATCGAGATGGCGCGCGAGACGCTGCTCCCGCGCTACCCCAGCATCCGCGCCGCCGACATCTCGGTCACCATCGTCGAAGGGGGAGACCGCGTCGTCCCCACGGCGCGCCCCGAGCACTCGCGGTACGTCCACCGCTTCCTCGAGCGGCGCGGCGTGAAGGTGCTGCTCCACACACCGGTGCGGCGCGTCGAGCCGTACCGCGTCCTCGCCGGCGAGGACCGCCGGGTCGACGCCTTCACCATCATCTGGACGGCCGGCGTGCACCCGCCCGACCTGGTGCGCGACCTCCCCGTCCGGCACCATCGGGACGGCCGGGTGCTGGTGGACGACCGCCTCCACCCCACGCGCGAGGACGGCACGCCGCTGCCCGACGTCTACGTGCTCGGCGATTGCGCGGCTTCGCCCCGCCCGGACGGCACGATGCAGCCCGCGCTCTCGCAGACGGGCATCGCGATGGGAGCCTTCACGGGGAGGCAGCTGGTGCGGGTGGCTGAGGGGAAGCCGTTCGAGCGCTTCGCGTTCAAGGATGCCGGCTACATCATCTCCCTGGGGAAGCACTCCTCCGTGCTGGAGCTGTTCGGGATCCCGCTCTCCGGCAAGATCGCCTGGCTCCTCTGGGCTGGGGCCTACCTGGTCAAGATGGTCGGGTTCCGGAAGCAGGTGGAGGTCGGAATCGACCATCTCTCCCACCTCTTCTTCGAGCACGACACGTCGCAGATCCTGGCGCGCCGGGCCGTCCTTTCCGACGACGAGCTGAACCTGTCGCTGGCCGAACCCGGCCGGGACGGCTCGGAGGCGCCCGGTCCGGGAGCCGCATCGGAGGGGGGCTCCCAGGCATCCAATCCACGCGGAGAGCTGGTCACAACCCCCGGCGAAACCCGTAGGCGTACATAGGGGTACCACCTACTATGTCCGGATCGCATCACGGTTTCGGACCCATCATCATGGATGAGGAGGAGGAATCCGAATGAAGCGAACGACTCTGATTCTCACGGTGGCGATCGCGGCGGCATGTCTGGCGTTCGCACTCGGCACCGCCCTGGCCGCCGACGTGCACGCCGGGGGCAAGCCGACCACGCTGAGCGGCGAGCTCGTGGACATGGGCTGCTACATCGGCCACATGGCCAAGGGCGAGAAGCACGCCGACTGCGCGGCGAAGTGCGTTTCGGGCGGGATGCCGATGGGCGTCCTGACCTCCAGCGGAAAGCTCTACCTGCTCACGATGGATCACGCGAATCCGGACGCCTACAACAAGGCCAAGGACTTCGCGGGCAAGCAGGTCAAGATCACGGGCCCGACCCACGTCCGGAACGGCGTCAACACGATCGACGTCGTCTCCGCCGAAACGGTGGCGATGGCCAAGTAGAGCAGCGCCCTGTCGCGCGGGCGGATCCCGGTCCGCCCGCGCACGGATTCCCCCAGATTAACGCGTACACCCCACCTTCCGAGCTCGTCCAGGTAGCCTGAGGTGGTATTCCAGCCGGTCCCCCCGGACCGGATGCGCGTCGCCGCTTCATCCGCTACTCTTCCCTTCATGAAACCACTCCCCCGGAAACACCTCATCGCGGTAGCGGCACTGTTGACCCTGGTGGCGGCGGCCCCGCCGCCCGCCCCGAAGGGACCGAAGAAGCAGGTCACCGTGACGGGAGAGATCCTGGACATGGGATGCTTCATCTCGCGCGGACTGCGCGACGAGCTCCACCGCGAATGCGCGACCAAGTGCCTCGCGATGGGCGTCCCGATGGGGCTGTTGGGAGCCGACAGCACGGTCTACATCCTGACGCAGAATCACGACCGCGCCATGGAACCGTCGGCGTTCCAGCCTCCGGACCCGTTTGCCCAGTGCAAGGGATGGGCGGCGAAACAGGTCGCGGTCACCGGATTTGTGTGGGAGCGAAAGGGGTACAAGGAAATCGAAGTGAAGACGGCTAGGCTGGCACCGGCGCCGTCTCCGAAGGTCCCGTGAGCCTCTCGACTCGCGGCCGGATTCCTCTCTCCACGCTCCCCGCTTCGTGGCGGCGCCTCCTCGTCGGGGGCGCCGCGCTGCTTCTGGTGACCGTGGCGCCGATCGCGCGCGCCCAGGAAACCAGCCAGCAATGCCTCGACCACTCCAAGGAGGCCGCGGCCGAAGCCAAGAAGGCGATGGCCGCTTCCAAGGGCAAGACGACGCTCGCCAAGGCCCCGGCCGTCGCGGCGGCGCCCGCTCCCCGGGGTGCCGCGCCGGCCAACGCAGGCGCGCCCGCGGCCGCGAAAGCGAACCCCGCGGGCAAGCCGATGAAGCGCACGCTCACCACCCTGCGCGGCGAGCTGGTCGACTACTACTGCTATATCGAGAAGGGCGCACGCGGGCCGGAGCACAAGGAATGCGCCCTGCGCTGCGTCGCCGGCGACATCTGCATGGGTCTGCTGACCCCCGACGACCAGCTGATGATGCTCTCGGTGCAGCATCTCCGCGTGATGGAGCCCCTGGCCTGGCGCGGCATCCCCGATCCGTTCACGCAGTGCCGCGGCCTCTTGAACGAGACCGTGGATCTCACCGGCTACGTGATGCAGCGGAAGGGTCAGAAGATCATCGAAGTGACGGCCGTGAAGGTCGTGAAGGCCCCGCCCAATCCCAAGTCCGCGGCCTACAAGTTCACGATTCCGACGCCGCCGAAGCCGGGACCGAACGTGGTCCAGCACCACGAAAAGCGCGTTCCGACGACCCTCCGCGGCGAGCTGGTCGACTACTACTGCTACATCGAGAAGGGCGCCCGCGGCCCCGAGCACCGCGATTGCGCGGTGCGCTGCGTGGCCGGCGACGTGTGCATGGGACTTCTCACCAAGGACGAGAAGACGCTCATGATGCTCTCGGTGAACCATCTCCGAGCGATGGACCCGCGCGCCTGGCGCGGCGTCCCCGATCCCTTCACCACCTGCCGCAGCCTGTTGGCGGAGACCGTGGACCTCACGGGATACATCATCGAGCGGCACGGGCAGAAGATCATCGAAGTGACGGACGTCAAGGTAGTGCCGAAGAGCTAAAGTCCCGGCCATCAGGCCGGGACAACTTGTACCGCCGGTCAGGATCGGCGGCCGATAACCAGGATCTCTTCGAGGTAGAACCGCAAAGCACCGTCCTCACCTTCCGGACGGAGGAACTCCCGCATCCCACCCCGCGAATCGGTCAGCATCGCCCGCACGCGCTCCTTCGTCGCGGCATCCACCGGCATCCGGCCGATCCACGCCTCGAAATCCCGGGCCTTTCGGAACGCTTCGTCGTGCTCGATCGCTAGCCCGGCCCGCTGAAATAACTGCCGCCACTCCGACGCGGGGAGCGCACGGTCGTGGCTGGGGTCGCGTGCCTTCTCCCACGCGTTGATCGCGGCCGCGGCTTCGGGGTCCTCGGGGACGACGTTGTCGATCACCGCGACCAGGCCGCCCGGGCGGACGACGCGCGCGGCTTCACGTACGAACGCGGCGATGTCGGGAAAGTGGTGGGCGGCGATGCGGCAGGTGGCGAGGTCGAAGGAGGCGTCCTCGAACGGAAGCGCGCCGGCGTCGGCTTCCTGGAAGCGGACGTTCGCGACACCCTTCTCGCGGATGAAGCGCTCAGCGGCGGCCAGCATCGGGGCGGTGAGGTCGGTCGCTACCACCTCGCGCACCAGAGGGGACAGTGCGAGCGCGGTGTGACCGCCGCCCGTCGCGACGTCCAGCGCGCGCCATTCGGAACGCGGCGCCGTGACCTCGATCAGGCGATCGAGGCTCTCACCCTGCGCGTGGTCCTTCGACCGGACGTAGTTCTCGGCGGAAGCGCCGAAGCGGCGCTTCACCTCGTCGCGGGTGTCGCTCACTTCTTCTTGGCGCGCGCTCTCCGCGGGGTGCGGACGGCCTTCTTCGTGGCTCGAACGGTGCGCCCCGCGCGGCGGGCCTTGCGCCGGCCGCCTCCGCGCGCTTTCTTGCCGCGCGGCTTCCGGCCCGTCGCCGGAGCCTCGCTCTTCGCCGCGGCGCGCCGACCTCGACGCCCGCGCGTTTCGCCGCCCGCGGCCGCCTTCAGCTCGCGGATTCCCTTCCCCCGGATCGCGCGCCACGACGCGAGCGCCGAGCGGCGCGGGCGCGCCTTGCCCGACTCCCAGAGAAGGATCGTCTGAGGGGAGACTCCGACCAGCTTGGCGTAGACGCGGCGGCTCATGCCCAGGCGCGAGCGGTGCACCTTGACCCAGCGCGGCGAGAAGCGGATCTGCGTCCCGTCCTCCTCGGATGCGGCTGCGGCCGGCGCGGCGGCGGCGCGGCCCGACGCGGCGCGCATTGCGGCGCGCTCCACGGCGGCCAGCTGCCGTTTGGCCTGTGCCATGCGGCGGCGCAGCGCGGCCACCTGGCGTTTCAGATCGCGAACCGCTTCCTTGGTTTCTTTACGCGCGAGGCGCCGGATCTCGGCGCGCAGCACGCCCATCACGTTCGGCACGTTGCCTCCTGTCGGTAGCTGGGGTCTATCGACGCCCTGCGGCCGCCGCCTCGCTGGGCGGCTGTCCCGTTCTGGATTGGGGTCTGGGTTCGTGGAAGCGCTCGCCCGCCAGCGCCATCCGCTGCAGGCGCCCGCAGGGCCCGTACGGCGCGCCGGCCTGCTGGCGCCGCGCGAGCCGCTCCACGATGGTGCCGATGCCCACGGCGTCGGCGTGACGCAGGAGCCCGCCGCGGAAGGGCGGGAATCCCGTGCCGAGAATCATCGAAAGGTCCACGTCGGCGGGATCTTCGACCACGCGGTCGTCCAGCGCGAGCGCCGCCTCGTTCACCATCGCGTCCACCATGCGATCGGCGATCTCGGCCGCGGGCACCGGCTCGCGCGAGGTGGCGAGCGACGCGAGCGCCGGGTTCACGCCGGAGCGTCGGCCGCGCTCGTAGCGGTAGAAGCCCAGGTTCGCCTTCTTGCCCAGCGCGCCCTCGGAGACCATCTTGTCGATCAGCGCGAGCGAAGGGATCCGGTCGCCGAAGGCGTCCAGCAGCACGTGCGCCACCTTCCGCGCGATATCCATGCCGATCTCGTCCAGCAGCTCCAGCGGCCCCATCGGCATGCCGAAATCGCGCGCCGCCTTGTCGATCGCGGGAATGCTCTGGCCGCGCTCCACGAAGCCGACCGCCTCGGCAAGGTAGGGCATCAGGATCCGGTTCACGAGGAAGCCCGGCTTGTCGGCCACGATCACGGGCGTCTTCTTGAGCCGCCGCGTCAGCGCCACCACGGTGTCGAGCGACGCCGCGTCCGTATCGTCCGCGCGGATCACTTCGACCAGCGGCATGCGCGTGGCCGGATTGAAGAAGTGCATCCCCACGACGCGCTCGGGGTGCTTCAGCCCGCGCGCCATCGCGCTCACGGAGAGCGATGAGGTGTTCGTCGCGAAGACGCACGCCGGCCCGACCTGCGTCTCCAGCTCGCGGAAGAGCGCCTGCTTGATGTTCAGGTCCTCGACCACCGCCTCCAGCACCAGGTCCACGCGGCGGAATCCCTGGAGATCCAGCGTCGGCTCGATCCGGCCCATCGCCATCTCCATCCCCGACCGGGTCAGGCGATAGCGCGAGACCTCGCGCTTGAAGAGCGACCGCGCGTGCGCGAGCGACTTCAAGATCGGCTCCGGCTTGATGTCGCGCAGCCGCACGCGCATGTCGCGCATGCTCATGAGGTAGGCGATCTCCCCGCCCATGGTGCCCGCGCCCAGAACGGCCGCGGTCTCGACGCGCCGCGCCTTGTCGGCGGGTGGCACGCGCTTCGCGCGCTCGTTCATCTGGAAGATGCGGCGCAGACTCTCCGATTCCGGCGTGAAGAGGAGCTTGGCGACCGCCTTGCGCTCGATCTTCAGCGCCTCCAGAATCGGCTTCCCCCACGAGGCGCCCACCACGCGCACGATCTCGAGCGGCGCGGGGTAGTGCCCCTTCGTTTCGCGGAGGACGGTCTGGCGCGCCTGCCCGAGCGCGTAGGAACGGAAGGGCGGAACCGACTGCATGATCCGGTTGGGCAGGGCCGGCGCGGCACGGCGCGGCGGGCTGGGGCTGGAGAGGAGCGCCTCGGTCCACGCGACCGCGCGCTCGGAGAAGCGGGCCGCGGGCAGCACGTCGTCGAGCAGGCCCATCTTCCGCGCGCGGCGCGGGTCCAGCGAGCGCCCCGTGAGCAAGAGGCTCATCGCCGGAATCAAGCCGACCAGGCGCGGCAGCCGCGTGGTGCCGCCGAACCCGGGAAGGATCCCGAGCTGCACCTCGGGCAGTCCGATCGTCACGCCCTTGTCGGCCGCGATCCGGTAGCGCATCGCGAGCGCCAGCTCGGTGCCGCCGCCCAGGCACGCGCCGTTGATCGCGGCCACCGTCGGGAAGGGAAGCTCCGACCACTCCTGGAACAGCGTCTGCGCTTCCTTCACCTTGGCTTCGGCGTCGGCCGTGCTCGCGATCGTGTCGAACTCGTTCACGTCGGCGCCGGCGATGAAATTGCCTTCCTTGGCGCTGGTCAGGACCAGCGCGCGCGGGAAGGACGCGTCGGCGCGCTTCTTCAGCGCGTCCAGCGCGCGGCGCAGCGAGGCGAGCGCGTTGCTGTCGAGGAGGTTGACCTTGCGCGCGGGATCGTCGAACCAGAGCACCGCGACGCCCGAGGCGCGCGCTTCCAGGCGGAAGGGGCCGAACGAGCCGGGTGTGTCGGCGGCGTTCACGCCGCGCGCTCCAGCACGAGGGCCGCGCCTTGGCCGCCGCCCACGCACAGCGCGGCCAGCCCCAGCGGCACGTTGCGGTGGGCCATCTCGCGGAGCAGCGTGAGCACGAGTCGCGTGCCCGAGACGCCGACCGGATGTCCCAGCGCGATCGCGCCGCCGTTCACGTTGAGGATGGCGCGGTCGATCTCGCCGACCGGCCGCTCCAGCCCCAGCTCTTCGCGGCACCACCGCGCCGAGGCCATGGCCGTCTCGCACCCGATCACCTGTGCCGCGAACGCCTCGTTGATCTCGATCAGGCCGACGTCGGTGAAGCGCGCTCCCGCGCGTTCCAGCGCGGGCGGAATCGCGTAGGCGGGGCCCAGCCCCATGCGAACGGGATCCAGCCCCACGAACGCGTAGCTCTTGATGCGACCTGCCGGCGTGAGGCCCAGCTCGCGCGCCTTCTCGGCGGAAGCGACGATCATCGCGGCGGCGCCGTCGGTGATCGGGCAGGAGTTCCCCGGCGTCACGGTGCCGTAGCGGCGATCGAAGAAGGGGCGCAGCTTGGCGAGCGCCTCCAGCGACTGGTTCTTGCGCGGACCCACGTCCTCGATCACCGCCTGCTCGTAGGGCGGCGCGAACACCGGAACGATCTCCTCGGCCAGACGGCCCGACTCGGTGGCCGCGGACGCCCGGCGGTGGCTCATCAGCGCGAAGTCGTCCTGCGCCTCGCGGGAAATGCCGAAGTCCTTGGCGATGACCTCGGCGGTCTCGCCCATGTTGAGCCCCGAGATCGGATCGGTCAGCCCTTCCATGATGGCGACCCGCGGCGCGAAGTCCTTCGGCTTGATGCCCGCGAACGCGCCGATCCGCTGGCCGAGCGACTTGGCGCGCGACGAGCGCTCGAACGCGCGCGTCATCCCCTCGCTCACGATCAGCGGGATCTGGCTCATGTTCTCGGTGCCGCCCGCCACGATCAGGTCGGCGTTCCCCGCGGCGATGCGCTCGTGCGCCTGCACCAGCGATTCCATCCCCGAAGCGCAATTGCGATGCACGGTCACGGCGGGAACGCGTTCGGGAATTCCGGCGAGAAGTGCGATGACGCGGGCGATGTTGGCGGAATCGGAGGGCTGCGCGACGTTGCCCAGGATCACTTCGTCCACTTCCGAGGGCGGGACGCCGTGACGCGCGAGAAGCTCGGCGATGGCCACGCGGCCCAGCTCGCGGGCGTGAACCTTGGCGAGCGCGGTGCCGGACTTGGCGAAGGGAGTTCGGAATCCGTCGATCAGGACGACGTCGCGCATTTCAGAACACCCATTGTGCGGCCGATACTCGATACCGGTTGGCCATGCGAGGGCAGTGTGTCACAGTGCTTCCGGGAGGTCAATGCATGGACGTGCAAACCATTCCGGAACTGCTTCGCCACGCGCGCGAAACGCATCGTAAGCCGAACGCGTTCTTGGTACGCCGGGCGGGCGTCTGGGTTCCGGTTTCCATCGAGACCTATGCGGCGCAGGCCGCCTCGGCCGGCGCCTGGCTGCGCGCCCAGGGCGTTCGTCCGGGCGATCGCGTGGCGATCCTGTCGGAGAGCCGCTACGAATGGGTCGTCGCCGACATGGCGATCGTCTCCATGGGAGCGGTCTCGGTTCCCTTCTATCCGACGCTCCCCGCCGGCCAGATCGCGCCGCTGGTGGCCGACTCCGGAATCGTCGGCGCGTTCGTGTCGAGCAACGAGCAGGAGGAGAAGCTCAAGCTGGTGCAGTCCGAGCGCGCCGGCTCCTCGGAAGCCCTGCGCTTCGTGTGGAATTTCGATGCGTCCGGCCTTCCGGAGGCGCCTGCCGGCGCTGGCGATGTCCCGCTTCCCCGCCCCGACGACCTCGCCACGATCATCTACACGTCGGGAACCACCGGCACGCCCAAGGGCGTGATGCTCACCCATTCGAACATCGTTTCCGAAGTCGTGATCTCCCTGACCACCTGGAAGCTGAACCAGGACGACGTCTATCTCTCCTTTCTTCCCTTGAGTCACGTGCTGGAGCGCGCCAGCGGTTTCTTCACGATGCTGTACGCGGGCGTGACCATCGCCTACGCGGAATCGTTCGACAAGTTGCCGCGCGATTTGCGCGAGGTGCGCCCCACCGTGCTGATCGCGGTGCCGCGCCTGTACGAAAAGGTGATCGCGCGCGCCGTCGAGACCGCGGCTGGCGCGGGCCAATTCACGCGAAGCATTTTCCAGAATGCGTACCGCGTTGCGGTGGAAGTGGGGCGCCTGAAGAACGAGGGGAAGGCCGTTCCACCCTGGACGATTCTCGAGCGCGCGATCGGCTTCGCCCTGGTGTACGGCAAGATCGCGCGCGGACTGGGCGGCCGCACGCGGCTCCGCGTGTCGGGAGGAGCGCCGTTGAATCGCGATGTCGCCCTGTTCTATCGCGGCGCCGGCCTCGCGGTGCACGAGGGCTACGGCCTGACCGAGACCTCGTCGGCGATCAGCGTGAACACGTCCGAGCGCCAGCGCGTCGGAACAGTGGGACCGCTCTTCCCCGGCATCGAGGTGCGCACCGCCGAAGACGGCGAGCTGTTGGTACGCGGTCCGGTCGTCATGAAGGGCTACTGGCAGAAGCCGGAGGACACCCGCGAGGCGCTGGAGGGCGGCTGGCTGCATACCGGCGACATCGGAGCGCTGGATGCCGACGGTTTTCTCCGCATCACCGACCGAAAGAAGGACCTTCTGGTCACGTCCGTGGGTAAGAAGGTGGCGCCCCAGCCGATCGAGGCGGCATTGAAGGCCTCGCCCCGGATCACGGAGGCGCTGGTCCTGGGCGACGGCCAGAAGTTCGTGGCCGCGCTGATCGTCCCGGCAGCGGGCGCCACGCGCGAGGCGATCGCCGAGGACGTGGACCGCGTGAACGGCACGCTGGCGCAGTTCGAGCGGATCAAGCGCTTCGAGCTGATCCCCGACGACATGACCGTGGAGAAGGGATTGATGACGCCCTCGCTCAAGCTCAAACGAAAGGCCGTCGTGGAGCACCATCGCGAGGCCGTGGAGAAGTTGTTCCGGGGAGCTTGAGCTGATCCGCGTCCGTGTTCTCGCCGTTCTCCTGTCGCTCTCCGTGGTGTCGCTGGGCGCGGCGCCGTCGCATCGAACCGCGCGGCCCTCCTCGCGCGACGCGCGCCCCCTGTCCG
>DASSLZ010000169.1:0-3034 GCA_035689165.1 Candidatus Eiseniibacteriota bacterium
ACCCCCGAGGCCGGCCATCTGATCCACATGCCGTCGCACATCTACCTGCGCGTGGGCCGCTACGACGACGCCGCGGACCTCAATGCCCGCGCGATC
This sequence comes from Candidatus Eiseniibacteriota bacterium, assembly GCA_035689165.1. Classification (GTDB taxonomy): domain Bacteria; phylum Eisenbacteria; class RBG-16-71-46; order SZUA-252; family SZUA-252; genus DASQJL01. The sequence goes on from DASSLZ010000169.1 coordinate 97, forward strand.
CGCGTCGACCGCGACTACCTGAAGCGCTACGACGTCCAGACCATCTACCGGATGATGTACTACCCGCACAACATCCACATGCGATGGTCGGCGCTCTGCTCCGCCGGGAGGAGCGCGGCCGCGGCGGCGGCCGCCAAGGAGCTGCTGGACGCGGTTCCCTGGGAGATGGTGCAGCAGATGCAGCCGATGGAGTTCTTCCGCGCGGTGGAGTACTACACGCCCGCGCGCTTCGGAAAGTGGAACGAGATCCTGGCCCTGCCGGCGCCTCCCGCAGGCATGCTGGTCACGACCGGCATCTGGCACTACGCGCGCGGCCTGGCGCTGGCCGCGACCGGCCGTGGCACCGATGCCGGCATCGAGAACGACAGCCTGGCCGCGATCGCGGCGCGGCTTCCGGCCGACGCCGCGTTCGGGCTGAACCCCGCGCGCCCGCTTCTCGACTTCGCGTCGGTGCTGCTTCAGGGGGAGATGGCGGCCCGGGCCGGATCGACCGAAGACGCCGTGCGCCTGCTGAGCCAGGCGGCCGGGATGCAGGACTCGCTCCGCTACGACGAGCCGCCGCCCTGGTACGCCACCGCGCGCCAGGCGCTCGGCGCGGTCCTCCTCGGAGCGGGAAGGACGCGCGAAGCGGCGGACGTCTATCGCGAGGATCTGAAGCGCTATCCCGAGAACGGCTGGTCGCTGTATGGGCTGGCTCAATCGGTCAAGGCTTCCGGAGAAGCCAGCGGACCCGAGATGCAGCGCTTCAAGAAAGCCTGGGAGAAGGCGGACGTCGAGATCAGCGAGTCGCGCTACTAGGCCGACAGATCGTCAGGCCGGTCCTGCCAGGGTGACAGAAGGAATGGGAGCGACGAATCCGGAGCGGCCATGGGCCGCTCGTAAGTGCCGCGCGCCCAAGGGTCCGGTCCGGCCCGGACGGGACCGGCGCCGGGCATGCCGATTGCAGTAGGAGATGAGTGGCGGCGCGCAGCGGCAGACGGTTCGCGGGAGAGCGCGGCAGGGCAGCAGTTGGCCGGCGCGGATACATCCTGCGATGCGCGTAGTCCAGGAGTCATACCGAACTTAGCAAGCGTCGATCCGAGCGGTTGATGCCTTGCCGGCCGCGTCTGGCGGGCTGAGACTGCTCCACCTTGGCGTCGATTAGGATCGCGTATGATCCGGATACGGCAGGCTGCCCCGCGCGCCGGAATTCATAGAGCGAGAGCCCGCGACGTGCAGTCGTCGCGGGCTTTTGCGTTCCGGCATGCTCTGGTCGCGCCTCGCGCGAACCGGGACATGGTAGAGTCCCGGGCCCATGACCGACCTCCCGGCCCGAAGCTTCGCGCTTCCCGACCTGCGCGTGGTGCCCGTGGACTGCCTGGTCCCCCACGAACGCCACGACGAGCATCGCATGGGGCCGCTCACGGCGCGGCTTCGGAGCGAGGCGGTGCTCCGCAATCCGCCGATCGTCACCCCGGTCCCGGCGAGCGGCGAGGAGCGCTATGTGGTCCTCGACGGCGCCAACCGGAGCGAGGCCGCGCGCGCGATCGGCCTTCCGCACTTCGCGGTGCAGGTGGTGCCCTACGAGGAACCCGACGTGCGCCTGCTCACCTGGAATCACGCGCTCGCCGGCGCGGACGCGGCCTCCCTCTTCCAGATCCTCTCGTCAGTGCCGGGGATCGCCTGTTCCCGTGAATCGCAGGCCCACGCGCGCGCGCTGCTCGCGCGCCGCGAGGTCATCGCCTACGCCGCCTCGACCGGCGGAGCGATCGCGCTCTCCGCTCCCGGCGACTTCGCGGAGCAGAACCGCGCGCTCAACCGGGTGGTCGAGGCCTATCGCGAGAAGACCCGCGTCTACCGGGTGGGCTCCGATTCGGTCGAGGCCGCGCTGGAGCGGATTCCCGACGCCGAGGCGATCGTAGTCTTTCCGCGCTACGCGCCCGCCGAGGTGCTCGAGCTGGCCGCGACCGGGGAGCGCGTGCCCGCGGGAATCACGCGCCATCTCGTCCGGTGGCGCGCCCTGCGCGTGAACCTGCCGCTCGATCTCCTCGCCGACCGAGAGACGTCGCGCGAGGAGAAACAGGCGTGGCTTCGATCGTGGATGCGGGAGCGGGTGGAGCAGGGGCACGTCCGGTTCTACGAGGAGAGCACGGTCCTCTTCGACGAGTAGCTCAGGGCGAAAGGACGACCCGCCCGGCCTTCATCACGAACGACGGCGCGAGCACCGCCTGGATGTCGCGCGACGGATCGCCCGGCACCGCCACGAGGTCGGCCGCGTAGCCGGTCTCGATCCGGCCGATCTCGTGCTCCAGGCCCAGCAGCGCGGCGTTCGTCGACGTCGCCGCGCGAAGCGCTTCGACCGGCGTCAGGCCCGCCCGCACCATCCAGACCAGCTCCCGGGCGTTCTCGCCGTGCATCGAGTACACGGCGTCCGACCCGCTGCCGACCCGGACCCCCGCCCGCCGCGCGAGCGCCAGCGAGGCGAACTGCTCCTTCTGCAGCGCCGCCAGCCGCTCGGCGTACCCGGGGGCGTACCCGAGTGCCGCGCCGTGATCCGAATACCACTGCAGGTGGTAGAGCGTGGGCACGAGGTAGGTGCCGCGCCGCGCCATCTCGCGTGCCGTCTTCGCGTCCAGCCGCGAGCCGTGCTCCAGGGAGCGAACGCCCGCCTCCACCGCGCGCCGCGCGCCCTCCAGCCCCATCGCGTGGGCCGCCACCCAGCGCCCGCGCGGATGGGCCGCCTCCACCGCGGCGCGGATCTCCTCGCTCGTGTAGAAGGGGGTTCCGGACGTGTCGTCATAGGTGCCGCCGGTCTCGTAGATCTTGACCCAGTCGCAGCCGCTCCCCAGGTACTCGCGCGCCTTCTTCGTGATCTCCGCGGCGTTCGCGGCAGTGCCGTCGGGGGGCCAGTGGATGTCGGGGCGGCCGCCCGCCGGCGGATAGATGGGCCCCGCCACGA
>DASSLZ010000170.1:0-9381 GCA_035689165.1 Candidatus Eiseniibacteriota bacterium
GGAATCCGGCGGCGGAGCCCGATCGCGAGATCGCGTTCGCGCCCGCGCGGGTGCTGCTGCAGGACTTCACGGGAGTGCCCGCGGTCGTGGACCTCGCGGCGATGCGCGACGCGATGGCCGCGCTGGGAGGCGATCCGTCCAAGATCAATCCGCTCCAGCCCGCCGAGCTCGTGATCGACCACTCGGTCCAGGTGGACGAGTACGGGACGAAGGCCGCGCTTCTCCTGAACGCCGAGAAGGAGTTCGAGCGAAACCGCGAGCGCTATCTCTTCCTCCGCTGGGGCCAGCGCGCGTTCCGGAACTTCCGCGTGGTGCCCCCGGCGACCGGGATCGTGCACCAGGTGAATCTCGAGTTCCTGGCGCGCGTCGTCATGACGACCGAGGGCGCCGACCCCGAAGCCTATCCCGACACGCTGATCGGGACCGATTCCCACACGACGATGATCAACGGCCTGGGCGTGCTGGGCTGGGGCGTGGGCGGGATCGAGGCCGAGGCCGCGATGCTCGGCCAGCCGGTCTCGATGCTCGTGCCCCAGGTGGTCGGGTTCCGTCTTTCCGGGTCCCTGAAGGAGGGCGCGACCGCTACCGACCTCGTGCTCACCGTCACCGAGATGCTCCGGAAGAAGGGCGTCGTCGGGAAGTTCGTGGAGTTCTACGGTCCGGGGCTCCGCACGCTTCCGGTCGCGGACCGGGCGACTATCGCCAACATGGCCCCCGAGTACGGCGCGACCTGCGGCATCTTCCCCGTCGACGAGGAAACGCTCCGCTACCTGCGCTTCACGGGGCGCGCCGAGGCGCACGTACGGCTGATCGAGGCCTACGCCAAGGAGCAGGGGCTCTTCCACCGCGAGGACTCCCCCGAGGCGGAGTACACTGACCGCCTCGCGCTCGATCTCGCCGACGTGGTGCCGAGCATGGCAGGACCCCGGAGACCCCAAGATCGCGTGTCCCTGGGCGGCGTGAAGCGCAACTTCTCCGACGCGCTCGGCTCGATGAAGGGATCCCCGCCCAAGGCGCCGGCTCCGGCGCAGGCGGGACGTTGGGAAGCGGAGGGCGGAAGCGGCACGGCAGCGACCCTCGCCCCTCCGGTCCACGAAGTGTCGCTGGCCGGCGAGCGCTTCCACCTCGAGGACGGCGCCGTGGTCATCGCGGCGATCACCTCCTGCACGAACACCTCGAATCCCGCGGTGATGGTCGGGGCCGGACTCCTGGCCAAGCGGGCGGTGGAACGCGGCCTGAAGACGCGCCCCTGGGTCAAGACCAGCCTGGCGCCCGGATCGAAGGCGGTCACCGAGTACCTGAACCGGGCCGGCCTCACCCCGTATCTCGAAGCGCTCGGCTTCAACACCGTGGGCTACGGCTGCACCACCTGCATCGGTAACAGCGGACCTCTCCACGAGGCGATCTCGACGGCGATCGAGCAGGGAAACCTGGTCGTGGCCGCGGTGCTCAGCGGGAATCGCAACTTCGAGGGGCGGATCCACCCCGAGGTGCGCGCCAATTATCTCGCCTCCCCGCCCCTCGTCGTGGCCTACGCGCTTTCCGGGCGGATGGACCGCGATCTGACCACGGAGCCTCTGGGCACCGATACGAGCGGAACGTCCGTGTACCTGCGCGATCTCTGGCCGACGCAGCGGGAGATCGACGAGACGATCCACGGGGCGCTCCACTCGGAGACGTTCCGCGAGACCTACAAGGACGTGTACACGGGCGACGAGACCTGGCGGAACCTCCCCGTTCCCGCCGGGGACCGCTACGCCTGGGAGGAGGCCTCGACCTACGTCAAGCGCCCGCCCTACTTCGACGGCATGGGGCGCGCGCCGTCGCCGGTCACGGAGCTCCGCGGCGCGCGCGTCCTCGCCTATCTCGGCGACAGCGTCACGACCGATCACATCTCGCCGGCGGGATCGATCAAGCGCGGAAGCCCGGCGGGAATCTATCTGGAGTCCCACGGCGTCGCTCCCGCCGACTACAACTCCTACGGCTCGCGCCGCGGCAACCACGAGGTGATGGTGCGCGGCACCTTCGCCAACGTCCGGATCCGGAATCGCATGGTGCCCGGCCTCGAGGGCGGCTTCACCGCGCACCAGCCGACGGGCGAGACGATGACGATCTACGACGCCGCGATGCGCTACGCCGCGGAGGGGATCCCCACGGTCGTGATCGCCGGCAAGGAGTACGGCTCCGGCTCGTCGCGCGACTGGGCGGCCAAGGGACCCAAGCTCCTCGGCGTGCGCGCGGTGATCGCCGAGTCGTACGAGCGGATCCACCGGAGCAACCTGATCGGGATGGGCATCCTGCCGCTCCAGTTCCGCCCGGGCGACACCGCCGAGAGCTTGGGCCTCACCGGCTCCGAGACCTTCGACGTGGACGGAGTCGCCGGCCTGGCGAAGGCGTCGTCGCGAGGGGGCGAGGCGGCCGTGCGCGCCCGGGGCGAGGGCGGCGAGCGGACGTTCCGCGCGATCGTGCGCATCGACACGCCCCAGGAGTGGCGCTACTTCGAGCACGGCGGAATCCTCCCCTACGTGCTCCGGAGGCTTTCGGGAGGTCCGGCGTGAGGCGGCCGACCGCTTGAGCCGCGGCGTCTCCTCGTTCCTCCGATCCGGCGGGCTCCAGCTGGGTCTCACGGCGCTCTGCGCCGCCGCGGGCATCGCGGGGGCCCTGGTCGGTCGCGCCCACCCCCACTCCACGCTCCACTACGTCCTGTACGGCGTCGCCTATCTGTCCGGCGGCTTCGGACCGGGGCGCGAGCTGATCGCGAACCTCCTCGCGCGCCAGCTCGACATCAACCTGCTCATGGTGGCCGCCGCGGCGGGCTCCGCCGCGCTCGGCCACTGGGGCGAGGGCGCGGTTCTCCTCTTCCTCTTCTCCCTGAGCGGCGCGCTCGAGCGGATCACGATGGAGCGGACGGCGCGCTCGATCGAGTCCTTAGTCCAGCTCCGGCCCGACACGGCCCTGGTGCTCCGCGACGGCGTCGAGGCGCGCGTTCCCGTCGAGGCGATCGCGGTCGGCGAGACCGTGCGCACGCTTCCCGGCGAGCGGTTCGCCGTGGACGGCATCGTCGTGGAGGGCTCCTCCTCGGCTGACGAGTCGACGCTGACCGGCGAGGCGGAGCCGGTCGAGAAGGAACCCGGCGGGTACGTCTACGCCGGAACGGTGAACCTGACCGGAGCGCCGCTCGTCCGCGTCGAGAAGCGCCCCGAAGAGACGACCCTGTCGCGCATCGTCCGCGCCGTGCAGGAGGCGGGAAGGGCCAAGTCCACCGCGGAGCGCATCGTGGATCGCTGGCAGCGTCCCTACGTCATCGGCGTCTTCGCGGCGGCGGCGATCGCCGGCTTCGTCCCCTGGCTCCTCGGCGCGTCCGGCCTGGAGGCAGTCTATCGCGGGCTCGTTCTCCTCGTCGCGGCCTCGCCCTGCGCGGTGGTCATCGCCACGCCGGCCGCCATGCTCTCGGCGATCACCCACGCGGCCCATCACGGCGTCCTGTTCAAGGGAAGCGTCCACCTCGAACGCCTGGCCGGGGTCACGGCGTTGGCCGTGGACAAGACCGGCACGGTGACGCACGGCCGTCCCCGCGTCGTGGCGGTCTCGGAGGCGGCGGGCGCCGGCGACGACAAGGAGATCCTCCGGCTCGCCGCGTCGGTCGAGGCGCGCAGCGAGCACCACCATGGCCGCGCGGTGGTGGCCGAGGCCGAGCGGCGTGGCCTGGCCCTGGCCCCCGTCACCGAATTCGAGAGCCACGCCGGGCAGGGGGTGCACGGCCACGTCGAGGGGTTCTGGGTCGGCGTGGGCCGCGAGGTGCTCTTCCAGCAGCACGAGACGCCGCTCCCGGGCGAGGCCGCGTCGCTCCTCTCGGGATGGCGCGAGCAGGGGCGCACCGCCCTCCTCGTGCTCGCGTGCGAGCATCCCGACGGAGCGGCCAATGGAAACGGCCGTCAGCCGCGCTGGGGCGCCATCGCCGTCGCCGACACGATCCGCCCGAACGCGCGCGCGGCGATGGCGGCCTGCCGGAAGCTGGGCATCCGCCACGTCGCCCTCCTGACCGGCGACCACGAGGGCGTGGCGCGCGCGATCGGCAAGGAGATCGGAGCCGACGAGGTGCGCGCCGGCCTTCATCCCGAGCAGAAAGTGAGCGCGGTGCACGAGCTGGCGCGACGGTGGGGCGGGCTCGCGATGGTCGGCGACGGCGTGAACGACGCGCCGGCGCTCGCTACCGCGACCGTGGGCGTGGCGATGGGCGGCGCGGGCACCGACGTGGCGCTGGACACGGCGGACGTCGTGCTGATGCGCGACGACCTGGAGGGGATCCCTTTCGCGATCTGGCTGGCGCGGAAGGCGCGCCGCGTGACCGCGCAGAGCCTGTCCCTCGCGTTCGGCGTCATCGGGATCCTGGTCGCGAGCACCCTGGCCGGGTTCCTGCCCCTGTGGCTCGCGGTCGTCTGCCACGAGGGGAGCACGCTGCTCGTGATCGCGAACGGCGTGCGGCTCCTCGGCATCCGGCACCCGGAGTTCGACCTGGCATGATGCCGGTTCCCCACGGACTCGTGTCCCTCGCGCTCCCGGCCCTGCTCCTCGCCGTGGTCGCCCTGTCCGCGCCCGGATGCGGCCGCAAGGCGCCCCAGCCGCCGGCGGCGACGGCGCCCTCCTCCCCCTACGACACCGGACCGCGCGCGGGCGAATTTCCGGTCGCGGAGCGTCTGGCGGAAAAGGGGCGGGATCTCTTCAAGCAGAAGGCGTGCACCGCCTGCCATGCCTTCGGCCGGCTCCTCACCGGCCCCGACCTGCGCGGCGTGTCGATGCGGCGGAGTGCCCGATGGATGGAGATGCAGATCCTCCATCCGGACGTGATGGTGACGGAGGACCCGATCACGATCGATCTCTACAACACCTACCTCGTGCGGATGGCGAACCAGGGACTCACGCCGGACGAGGCGCGGTGCGTGATCGAATATCTGAAGTGGGTGGACGAGGACTCGACGAAGGCACCCGTCATCCCGCCCTCGACGAACCCGCCCGCGGCGCCGCCCGTGACGCCGACGCCTGGCGGCTAGCTGCCCTCCGCGATCTCCCGCAGCTTCTCGCGCGAGGGGATCAGGAAGCGGTTCTCTCCCGAGACCACGATCCGCTCGCGCCCCCAGCGCGACAGCACCCGGATCGACGATTCCACGGTGGTCCCCACGAGATCCGCGATCTCCTGCCGCGTGAGCTGGATCGGGATCTCGATTCCCCCCTTCACCTCCTTGCCCAGCCGCTCGGCGAGGGTCAGGAAGAGCTGCGCGATCCGCGCGTCCACTTTCTGGCCGCGCAATTCTTGAAGCCGTCGGGCCATGGCCACGACCAGCTTCGTCAGCTCGCGGATGATCGCGCGCGCGAAATCGGGATTGCGGTCCAGGAGCTCGAAATAGTCGCGGCGCGGGAGCGTGAGCAGCACCACCGGCTCCATGCAGACGGCGCTCGCGGGATAGGGGATGTAGTTGTAGACCGCGATCGCGCCCACCGGCTCCCCCTCCTCGAACAGCTCGAGAATCGTGTCGCCGGTGTCGCCGTGCGTCACGATCTTCACCCGCCCCTTGACGACGATGGTGAGCTGCTCGGCGGGATCGCCCGCGCGCCAGAGAAAATCGCCGCGATCGTAGTTCCGGAGGGCGGACAAAGCGGCCAGCCGCTTCTGGTCCTCGGAGGACAGCCCCCGGAAGAGCGGCGTGGCCCGGATCGCCTGCAACACGCGCTCGGACTCGGAGATCAGCGCCATGCGGCGCCTCCTGGTATGACGGGCGTCATACCCACGAGCTTATACCACGCGCAAGCCCTTGGGAGCAGCCGCGTTTCGCCCGGGCGGCGGTGCGGACAATCTTCGTCCGGTATGACCCCCGTCATCGCGGCACGGTGGCCTCCGGGCCGAAGATTCCTATCGTTGGTAGTGAACGATGTCGCCTCGCCACGGAGGACAGTGATGGAAGCCACGACCTTGATCGAGCGCCTGAAACGCGACCACGAGCGCGTGCTCCGCGACGTCACGGAGTTGGAGGGCGCGCTCGCCCGTCCCGCGGCACGGGTGGATGGCCCCGCCGCCGACGACCGGATCGAGCGCGTGCTCGCGATGCTCGAGCGCCAGTTCCAGACACACATGGCTGCCGAGGACCAGCTTCTCTACCCCGCGATCGCGCGGGCCATCCCGGCGTCGGCGCCCAGCCTGGAGCCGCTGCACGACGAGCACGCGGAGCTCCGGCAGATGCTCCATCGCCTCCAGGCCACCCTCCGCGAGAGCGCGAGCGCCGATCGCGACGAGCAGATTCCGATCCAGGTGCACGATCTGGCCGACCTGCTCCGGCTGCACATCCGCAAGGAAGAGTCCCTGGTGTTCCACGTGGCCGCGCGCCTCCTCGCTCCCGAAGAGATCGCCGCGGTCCTGCACCGCATGAATGCCGAGCCCCGCGGCGAGACCGCGGGGGAGAAGCGTTCCCTCATGAAGAAAGGAAGCTCCCGATGAACCGCTCGATCGCCTTCGCCTCGTTCCTCGTCCTCCTTCTGGCCGCCGCGGGCTGCGGCAGCAAGTCCGAGCCGCAAGGCGCCGGGCCGGGCTCGGGCGCGACCGCGGTGTCGCCGTACGACGGCGGTCCGCGCGCCGGCGATTCTCCCGTCGAGCCCGCCATGGCCACCAAGGGCGAAGCGCTGTTCAAGACCAAGGGCTGCACGGCCTGTCATGCCTACGACAAGCGCATCACCGGTCCGGCGCTCAAGGGCGTCACGCAGCGCCGCACGGCCGACTGGATGGAGCACCAGATCCTCCACCCCGAAATCATGACGAAGGAAGACCCCATCTCGAAGCAGCTGCTCGCGACCTACATGGTGCAGATGTCGAACCAGGGCTTGAAGCCCGAGGAGGCCAAGGCGGTCATCGAGTATCTGAAGAAGCTGGATGAGGAATCGTCCGAGACGCAGCAGGCTGGCGTCGGCAAGTGACCATGAACCCAAGGGGGTTGTCCATGAAACGCTGGATGCTGGCGGCGACGGTGCTGGTGGTCCTCGTCGGCGGCGCCGCGATGATGCAGGGCTGCACGAAGTCGCTTCGTGGAGGGGGAACGGCCGCCGCGAGGACGTACGTGAAGCCGGGTGAATACGACACGTACTACGCGTTCCTGTCGGGCGGCCACTCGGGGGGTGTCTTCGTCTACGGCATGCCCTCCTGCCGCTACATCACCACGATTCCGGTCTTCACCCCCGAATCCGCGAAGGGCTGGGGCTACGACGAGGAATCGAAGGCGATGCTGAAGGGGATGAACTGGGGCGACGCCCATCACCCGGGTCTCTCCGAGACCGACGGCGACTACGACGGGCGCTGGCTCTTCATCAACGACATGCCGCACGCGCGCATCGCGCGGATCGACCTGAGCGATTTCACGACGAAGGAGATCTACGGGCCGATTCCGAACATCTCGGCCGCGCACGCCTGCCCCTTCCCGACCCCGAACACCGAGTACGTGTTCGCGGCGTCGCGCTTCTCGATCCCGCTCCCCTATCCGACCGTGGCCGAGACCAAGGACTACGCGACCAAGTTCAAGGGGATCATCGCGGGCGTGAAGGTCTCCCCCGAAGGACACATGTCGCTGGGCTTCGAAATCCTCATGCCTCCGTTCGACTGGGATCTGGCCGACGCGGGCAAGGGGCCGAGCAACGGCTGGGAGTTCTTCACCTGCTACAACAGCGAGGAAGCGCACGACTCGCTGGAGATCAAGGCCTCGCAGAACGAGATGGACTACCTCGCCGCGGTCGACTGGAGAGCGGCCCAGAAGGCGGCCGACTCCGGCGAAGGCACCATGATCGGCGGCGTGAAGGTGCTTGATCCCAAGGTCACCAAGGGGATCGTCTACCTGGTTCCCGTGCCCAAGAGCCCCCACGGCGTGGACGTGGACCCGAGCGGCCAGTGGATCTGCGCCTCGGGCAAGCTCCAGGCCGAGGTCACCGTGCACTCGTTCGCCAAGCTGATGGCCGGGATCCAGGCCAAGAAGTTCGAGAAGGAGATCGACGGCATCCCGGTGCTGGCCTACAACGACGTGCTCGAGGCGAAGGTGCCGGTGGGGCTGGGCCCCCTGCACACGCAGTTCGACGGCCGCGGGTACGCCTACACGTCCCTCTTCCTCGATTCGCAGATCGCGAAGTGGAAGATTGGCCCGCCCTGGAACGTGACCGACAAGATCGACGTCTACTACTCGATCGGCCACCTGATGGCGTCCGAGGGCGACACGCGCCACCCGACCGGCGACTACGTCGTGGCGCTCGACAAGCTCTCCAAGGATCGCTACCTGCCGGTGGGCCCCTCGCATCCCGAGGCGGCGCAGCTGATTGACATCCGCGGGCCGAAGATGGAGCTTCTCTACGACTTCCCGACCTATCCCGAGCCGCACTACGCGCAGATGATCCGGGCCGAGAAGCTCAAGCCGAAGAAGATCTACACCCTCTCCGAGAACACGAACCCGTACGCGATCAAGAGCGCCGACCAGGCGCGCGTGGAGCGCCACGGTAAGCGCGTGGACGCCTATCTCCTGGCGATCCGGACCCACTACACCCCGGACCTGGTGCAGGTGGCGCAGGGGGACACGGTCTACTTCCACGTCACCAACCTGGAGCAGGACGCCGACATCACCCACGGCTTTGGAATCCTCTTCTCGAACTGCGACATGCAGGTCGAGCCGGGCGAGACCAAGACGATGAAGTGGGTCGCCGACAAGGCGGGGGTCACCCCGTTCTACTGCTCCAACTTCTGCAGCGCGCTGCACCAGGAAATGCAGGGATACATCGAGGTGATGCCGGCAGGTTCGCGGATCGCCTCGGTTTCCAGGCCGAACCGTGAGCAGCTGGCCCAGGTGGCCGCGCTGCTTCGCCGCTGAGACTCGAATGCGGGGGGCCGGCGGCTGCCGGTTCCCCCGCCCCGAAAGGGGATGAAGCCGTGGTCCGCTACCTGACCGGCAGTTTCCGAAGCACCGAGCGGCGTCTGATCGTCCTCGCCGCGCTCGTGCTCCTGCCCGTCTTCTTCCTGCCGGTGCTGCCGATCTGGGAGATGCATCTCCGGGCGCCGCAGTATCCCGAAGGGCTCACGCTGACGATCTACTCCAACACCATCCAGGGGGACGTCGACAAGATCAACACGCTGAACCACTATGTCGGGATGAAAGCGATCACGCCCGACGACTTCGCGGAATTCCGATACCTGCCGCAGCTCCTCACCGGATTCGGCCTGCTGGCGCTGCTCGCGGCACTTCTCAATCGCAGGTGGCTGGCCGCGCTGGGATGGGTGCTCTTCTCCGCCTTCGCGGTCTACATGTTCCGGGACTACGTGACGTGGCTCTATCGCTACGGACACGACCTGAACCCGCACGCGGC
>DASSLZ010000171.1:0-7909 GCA_035689165.1 Candidatus Eiseniibacteriota bacterium
GATCGGCGTCTCTGTGGTCGCTGCCTTGGCGGGGCTCGCCACGTGGAAGGGCCAGGACCTCCTCGGCGTGCTGCCACACGCGCCCCGATTCGAGGCGGTCGCGGTTCTTCCGCTCCAGAATCTCTCCGGAGACGCGGCCCAGGACTATTTTGCCGAGGGAATGACGGACGAGCTGACCACGCAGCTCGCGCGCCTGGGCAGCCTGCGTGTCATCTCACGAAGCTCCAGCGCGGCGGCGCGCGCACAGGGAGGCGGAACGCGCGTCATGGCGCAGAAGCTGCACGTGAACGCGATGGTCGAGGGATCCGTCGCTCGCTCCGGAGATCGTGTCCGCATCTCGGCCAAGCTCATCGACGCCGAGCGGGACCGCTATCTCTGGGCTCAAAGCTATGAGCGCGAGATGAAGGACGTCCTGGCGCTCCAGGGAGAAGTCGCGCTGGCCATCGCGCAACAGATCGGAGGGCGCCTCTCACCGGGGGAGCGGGAGCGATTCACATCGGACAAGCGTGTCCTCCCCGAAGCCTTCGAGGCGTACCTACGGGGACGGTACTTCTGGAATCGAAGGACCAAGGGTTCGTTGGAGCAAGCTCTCGCGCAATTCCGGAGAGCGGCCGCGCTCGATACGGCATACGCCCCCGCGTACGCCGGGATCGCCGACGTCTACGTGATCCTCGACGCGTATGCGGGGGCGCCTCCCGGCGAAACGTTCCCGCGAGCCCGCGAGGCGGCCCTTCGCGCGCTGCGCCTCGACGACGGACTGGCCGAGGCCCATACCGCGCTGGCGCGGGTGCGTCTCCACTACGATCGCGATCTTCCAGGCGCCCAGTCCGAGTTTCGGCGCGCGATCGAATGCAACCCGGGCTATGCGACGGCGCACCACGCCTACTCGATCTATCTGCGCGACGTGGGGCGCCACGAGGATGCGATCGCCGAGGCCATGCGGGCGCGCGCGCTGGATCCCATCGCTCCCATCATCAACGCGAATCTCGGCGACACGTACTTCTATGCGCGGCGCTACGACAAGGCCATCGCCCAGCATCGCGAGACCCTGGCGATGGACCCCGAGTTCGGTCCGAGTCATCTCTACCTCGGCTCCGCGCTCGAGCGGTCGGGGCGCTTTCGGGAAGCGCTTGGGGAGATTGAGCGGGCGCGTTCTCTGGTGGGGGACAGCACGTATGGGCTCGGCCCGCTCGGCTTTACGGCCGCGCGGGCCGGCGAGACCGGACGGGCGCAGGCCGCCTTGCGTGAGCTCACGGCGCTCCAGGCCTCCGGGCGAGCCTCTTCCGCCGACATCGCTCTGATCGAGGCGGGCCTCGGCCATCGCGACGCCGCGATCCGGTGGCTGACCCGGGCCTACGAGCGGCGGGATCCGCTCAACAATCTCGGCGTGGACCCGCGGTTCGACACGCTCCGGGGCGATTCGCGGTTCCACGCGCTGCTCGCCGGTCTTGGACTAGAAGCGAACGTAGTGGCCCACCCATAGCGTGAAGAACCGTAGCCGCCGCTCGCGGATTCCCGCTTCGTGGCCCGGGCTCACGGCCTCATGCACCCGCGCCGACACATCGAGAGCCAGCTTCGGACGCAGGTAGTATTCGAGTCCGACGCCGAGGTTGCCGCCCAATCCCCATCCTGAGTTCACGTACTGCGTGTCGCTTGCCGGGAGCCGCCGGCGCGACTCCCAGCCATAGCCTCCCACGCCCGCCGACGCATACGGTCGCACGCGCGCCTCGGGTCCGTGGACGATCAGGCCGGCCGTGAGGGGATAGAGGTAGAGCGTTCCGGACCCGATCGGCTCCTTTCGGAAGCGCTGATAGCCTCCCATGAACTCCAGGTAGCCGAACCGGGCCTTGAGCCAGAGGTTCCTCCAGATCGAAACTCCCACCGAGGACCCATAGTTGTTCGCAAACGATCCTCGAGGGAAGCCCGTCTGCACGCCGAGAACGGGGCTTCCCAACCCCCGCTCCGCGCGGCCGCCGCGGGGCGCCAGGCCGAGCCGCTCCAGCTCGTGGCGTTCCAGAAGACCTCGGGGATCGTGGACGAAACGCGGGTGGCGGAACGCGTAGAGGTAGTACCACGGTTGCGCGAGGTCTTCGAGGTAGGACTGGACCCGCGGTACGCGGCGGAGGTTATAGCTCGCGTACCCGATGCCGGGCGCGGTGCGATTCCAGCCCGAGTTGTACGCAGGGCCGAAGGGAGCCCGATTGCCGACGTCGGTCAACCGGAACGAACCGGCGAGGGAGGGAGCGCTGGGGTAGCCCCAGCGCGCTGGAAGGAGCAGCCAGATCCAGTCGCGAAGCACCTCGGGATGGCTCCGGTACTCGAGCTGGCCCGGGTCGGGAACGAGGACGACGCGAAAGCGATCGTAGGGGATGACGCGCGCCGATTCGGCATCGGCGCGATAGACGCTCTCCGTGTGGCCGAGGCCCGCCACCGCCTCCCACTCCCCGGCGAAGGGGAAATTGCCGTGGGATCCCGAGTTGTGGTCGCCATTCAAGAGGCGCATCGGACCGTTGACGACCGCGTTGGCGCGTCCGCCGACGAAGACGACGGGGTGCGTCCCGTTCTGGACGCTGGGCGCGTAGCGGCCCTGCGGAAGGCGGACGCTGCGCTCATGGAAGAAGTAGTGCACTTCCGCGATGGAATCGGAGCCGGCATCGAGGACGACGTTGACGTGCTCCCAGTCCCCCTCGTGGTTTCCCAGGTAGTCGTTGAACGGGTAGAAGTACCAGTACTGCACGACGACCCGCCCGCCACCCTCGACGAAGGGGTGCGCCCACACGGTCGGAACGCTCCAGGCCGCGCTGTCGGGGCCGGTGCGCAATCGCTCGTAGGCATCCCACCACGCCCGGGGGTTCTCTCCCGGGAAATCGAAGTACCAGACCTCGATTTCGTCGGAGCGGATCCGATACTCCCTGGCGGACTCGACGAGGCGCGTGAGCGAGTCCGTGCCGAGGGTGGTGAGAGGAATCGACAGGGAATTGCTCAGCCCGTAGGGAGCCGCCGCGATACGGTCGACCTGGAGAACGCGGCCGAAGAGCCGGGGATCGGTGGGCAGGAGCTGATGGGTCCGGCCTCCCCGCTTCGCCGCGTCACCGGGCGGGAGCACGAGCGTGGGCGCGAAGCGCCGGGCGAGCGCCTCGAGGTGGGGCCGACGGGATTCCGTGATCCCGTCTCCGCGCTCACTGGCGCCCCGTGGCCCGAACAGCGAGTCGCCGGCCGCGGACGCCTCGCCGATCGGTGGACGCTGGTCGGGATGGATCAGCTGGAGATACGAGGCGCGCCGGTCGTGCGTGGAAGCGCACCCGGTGCCGGCGAGGAGTGCGATGAGGACGGAAACCCGGAGGCGCGAGACGCGAGCCATGACGTTACCCCCTGCTTCGGAGGAACGGGCGCGCCGCGGCTG
Source organism: Candidatus Eiseniibacteriota bacterium (assembly GCA_035689165.1). Lineage (GTDB taxonomy): Bacteria > Eisenbacteria > RBG-16-71-46 > SZUA-252 > SZUA-252 > DASQJL01. Next base: position 3,404 of record DASSLZ010000171.1, read on the forward strand.
CGTGTGCGGCGATAGGGATGGTGCGGGAGTATAGCGCGAACGCTAACGGGGATTCGCCACGTTCCGCTACCCGTTCGCCTCGGGCGCACGACGTCGCTTGCTTCGGCGGAAGCCCGGCTGGCGAGTCAGTTCCTTACGTACTGTCGCGATCGGTAGTCGGTGATCCCCAAGCCCGTACCGAGTGGTCTTCGCGATCCGGCAACCACTGCCGGTGAAAGGCCTCAGCATCTTCTTGGCGTTTGAAAACGCACTTCATCACCCAGCCACTTGTAACCCTATACCCGACAGCGCGAATGACCATGGTTTCGGGGAAGCTCGCTTCAATCCAGTCGAGCACCGGCTGAGGGTCCAAGGTGAATAGGTCCACACGGTAGCAAGCCATGAGTCCTCATCCGGTCTAGCCGCTAGACCCGCAACACGATGCCTCGCGCTTCCTTCTGCGTCGCCTGGGCGATTCCCTGCGCGTACAGGGCGACCTGGCGCTTGTAGCTCTCGGCCATCGTGCCCAGGTCGGTATCGGTCTTGAAGTCCACCACCGTCCAGCGGCCCTCTTCGGGGAACGCGAGGTCGGCGACGCACTCGAGCAGCGTGCCGTCCTCCAGGCGCAGCACGAGCGGGGTCTCGCGGCGGCACTCCCCGCGCGAAGCGGCCGCCGCGGCGCGGCGGAGCACGGGATGGGCGAGCGTCGCTTCCACGACGCGCGCGGCGGCTTCGGCCTCCTCCTCCGTAGCGCCGAGAATCCTGGCCTGGACGGCAGCGTGCGCGCCGACGCCGGAGGAATCGGCGAGATCCACGACCGAGAGCACGGCGTGGACCAGGGTTCCAAAACGCGGGCCCTTGGGCCTCGGGCCCCGCCACGGCGAATCCATGACCACCACCATGTCGGCGCCCTCGACCTTCGTGTCGGTGGCCCGCACCCACTCCGTGGCCGCGCGCACGACGCGCGTGGGCTTCCTTCCCTCGGCGCGCGTCTCGTCGCGCTCCCACCGCCATGCTTCCCAATTCGCGAGCGCTTCCGCCGAACGGCCCTCTTCGTCCGCTTTCAAGATCTCCGATTGCGCCAGGCCCAGCGTGGGACGGACCCCGAGGCGCAGCGTCAGCGGATCCCACCAGACGGCCCGATGGTCGCCCACGGCCGGCACATGCACGCCCGTTGTCACCGAGATGATCGGGGGCTGCATGGCGTCGGGGCGACCGGGGACACTGTCCCCGCCGAACAACGGACAGCCCGGCGCCTGCAGCGACTCGGGACGCTTGGAGCGCGACACGTCGGGGTAGACGACGGGGTTCAGCGTCTTCAGCCAGCCGTCGAAGGGCTCGTCGCCGACGACCGGAACGACCAGGGCGTCGCGCGCGCGCGTCGCGGCCACGTAGACGAGCCGCACCGCTTCCTCGCGCTCCCGCTCCATCTCTTCGCCGGCGTGCTCGATCAGCTCCGGAGGAGAGCAGCCCGCCAGCTTCTGCACGAAGAGGCCGCGCGCGGGATCGCTCCAGCGGCCCGGCTCCTCGAAGGTCTCCTTCGCGGTCATGTCCGCGAGGATCACGATCGGAAACTCCAGCCCCTTCGCCTTGTGGACGGTCATGAGGCGCACGCCCTGGATCCCTTCCTCGAGCAGCGGGGCCTCGGCCGCCTCGCCGCGCTCGGCGTCTTCCTCCAGCCGGTCCACGAAGGCGCGGAAGGAGACCAGCCCCTGCTGTTCGGCGCGCCGTGCCAGGTCCATCAGCCGGCCGACGTTCGCGAGCGCCTGCATCCCCGTCGGCCAGATCGCGAGCGCTGCGTGGGCACGCGTGGCTTCGAGCAGGTTCGCGATCGTGTCGGCCACGGGGCGATGGTTGCGGGTGCGGTGCAGGTCGCGCAGGATCGCGAGGCCATCGGCCACCTCGGTCAGCGCGGACGGCGCCTCGCCGGCGCCGGCGACCGCGGGAGGGACCGTGCGGAAGGGATGCAGCCCTCCCACGCGTTCCTTCCAGGTGAGCAGCGCCGCGTCGCTCACGGCGAAGAGCGGCCCGCGGAGCGTCGCGAACACCGCGAGCTCGTCGTCGGGCCTCTCGATCGCGGTCAGCGCGTTCCGGATCGCCTCGACCTCCTCGCGCTCGTGGAACGAGCTGCCGCCGACCAGGAGATGCGGAAGCATGCGCGCTTCGAGCGCGGTCACGTACGGCCGCGTCACGTCCACCGGGCCGGAGCGGAAGCGGCGGAACAGCACGCAGACGTGCCGCGGCTCGACCTTCACCCGCTCGTCGGGCTTCTCGCGCTCGGTGACGGTCCAGCCGCTTTCCTTGACGAGCCAGTCGATCCAGGCCGCCACCACGTCGGGGAGCGACTCGTCGATCCGCCAGTTCACGATCTTGCCCCAGGGGCTGTAGGGAGCCGGGATGGGCAGCGCGATCACGGGAGGCTGCTCTGCGAACGCGTCGCGGAACGGCTCCAGGGGCACGTACTCGCCGCCCGACGCGCCACCCAGCCGCGCCTCGAACGCGGCGTTCACCGCCGTCTGGATCTCAGGCACCGAGCGGAAGCTGACCGTGAGATTCACGGGCAATGCGCCGTGGGTGACCAGCTGCCGCTGCACCTCGCGATAGAGCGCGACGTCGGCACGGCGGAAGCGGTAGATCGACTGCTTGGGATCGCCGACGATGAAGAGCTTCCCGGGGACGGGGCGCGCTTGTCTCCAGGCGGTCAGCTCGGGATCGTCCGCGGCGAGGAGCATGAGCACTTCCGCCTGGAGCGGATCGGTGTCCTGGAACTCGTCCACGAAGTAGTGGGTGAAGCGGCGCTGCAGCTCCACGCGGACGGCGGCGTTCCCCCGGACCAGGTCGCGGGCGCGCAGGAGCAGGTCCTCGAAGTCGAGGCATCCCGCCGTCTCCTTCGCCTTCTCGTACGCCTCGACCACCGGCCACAGCTCGTCCCGGAGCCGGGGCGCGAGGTCGGCTCCCGCGTCGGAGACGAAACGGTCGAGGGCGGCTTTCAGGGCGTTGCGCCGGGACCGCAATCCCTGCTGATCGAATTCGGGATCGCGCGACGTCGCCCAGCCCTTGTGGGTCCAGTGCTTGTTCTTGGAGACCTTCGACCACTCGGTGAGCTTGGCCTCGAGCGCGTCGTAGTCGCGATCGCGCACGCGCTCCATCCGGCGGACCTCGTCGACGTACTTGCCGATCTCGACGAGCGACTTCACGAACCAATCGTTCTCGTTGCCGCGCGGCCCCCACGCCGCCAGCGCTTCCATTTCTTCCAGGATCGCGTCGATGGCCCGGTCCCGCTCGAACCCTTCGGCATGGCGCCACGGGGTGGGGAAGTCGCGCCGGCCGATCAGGCTCCAGGCCGCGCGGCGCAGGAGCCCGCGCGGCCCCTCGTCCTTGCCCCAGTAAAGGAAGGCCGGCTCGCGTTTCCAGCGGCAGAGGATCCGGCTCACGCCGGGCGATGGATGGGCCAGCTGGCCCTCGAACCAGCGCTGGAAGGCGCGCTCGAAGAGGGGCCGGGCCGCGTCGTCGGGAGCGACCTCGAAGCGCGGATCCACTTTGGCTTCGACGGGCCGCTCGCGCAGGAGATCGGCGCAGAAGGAGTGGATCGTCCCGATGCGCGCCTCCTCCAGCTTGGGGAGCGCGGCCGCGAGACGCTCGCGGGCGGCGACCGGGCGCGACTCGTCGAGCCGCGCCACCTCGATCGCCGTGCGGAGCCGGAGCTTCAGCTCGCCCGCGGCCGGATCGGTGAAGGTCACGGCGACCATGCGGTCCAGCTCGGCGCGGCCGCCTTCCAGAATCGCGATCATGCGCCGCACCAGCTCGGTGGTCTTGCCGGTGCCCGCGGCGGCCTCGACGACGAGCGTGTCGTCGAGGGCGCCGCGAATGAGTTCGCGCTGGTCCTGATCGGCGAGCGCGGGTCCCGTGGGCCTGGGGCGGGGTCGCGAGGCGGGCTTTGCCGGAGCCTGCGGCTCGGGCACCATCGCCGGTGCCGGAGGCTGGGGCTTGGGCGTCATGATCTCAACCCCCGGCTCCGGGGCCGCCGGCTCAAGCGCCACCGGCTCCGGGGCCACGACCTCCTCCGCCGGCGCGAAGAGATCGGGCTCGGTCGCCGCGAACAGGTCGCCGGTCGCCGAATCGGTCTTGGCGCGCCGTTTCACTGCATCTCCCTCAGGTAGTCCAGGTCCTCGAGCCGCTCGCGCGTCTTCCGCGCCGTGCGGACCTCCTCGTTCGGGCCGCAGACAGGACGGTAGTCGCACCAGCGGCACGCGTCCGGGCGCGGCGCGGCGGGAAGGAATCCCTGCTCCAGCGCGCGTCCGATCACGCCGATCGCGGCCCTTGCCGCGGCACGATTGTCCTCGTCGAGCCGGATGTCCCGCTCCTCGAATCCGCCGTCGGACGTGCAGTAGTACAACCGCCCCGAGAGGACGCGGCCCTGGAGCAACTCCTCGACGGCGAGCGCGTAGAGGAGCGGCTGCAGGGTCCGTCCGCCCCAGACGACGGCGCCCGCGTCCACGCGCGCCTTTCCCGTCTTATGGTCGGTGA
>DASSLZ010000172.1:0-8686 GCA_035689165.1 Candidatus Eiseniibacteriota bacterium
AGACGGGCCAGGAGGGCCGGGATTCGTAGCGGAAGGGGAAGCCATAGCGCTCGGCGGCGACGCGCGTGACGTTCGGCTTGAGGAAGATGTGCGTGTCGGGATCGGCGAGGAAGCCGAACACGGTCACGATCGGCCAGGTGAGGACGCGCGTCTGCTTGCGGGGAAGATCGGCGACCACGTCGCGCCATCGCTCGAAACGCCGCTCGATGGCCCCACGGCCGTGCAGGAATTCGTACAGACCCTCCGCGAAGGCCCGGGCGCCGGCCACAGGCTTCACGGCATCGCGCAGCGCCATCTTTTCGAACGAGAAGAGGAGATTCGTTCGCGACTCGATGGTCACGGCGCGGGATGCCACCTCATGGAACGCCCCCTGCAGGATCAACCCGCGCCAGACGGTGGCGGGCAGAAGCTCCATCCAGCGCTGGTGCGCCTCCCACTTGTAGTTCCGCTCCCACTCGAGATACGTCTCGTCCCGGAACCCGCCCGGAAACGCGCGCAGGAACTTGCGGCGGCGTGCCGCGACCCGGGGCGCGCGTGAGGCGTTGTCCCTGGGACGGGCGGCACGGTCAATGCGCGGAATTGCCATGGTCCACTCCTCTCTCGGAGCGAACCCAGCAATGTCCGGGCCGGATTGGGGCGGGTAGCTTGGGAAATGGAGCCCTGGCCCGCTGCCATGGCGGGGCTCCGAGGAGGTCGACGGAATCAACCGCCCTGTCCACCTTGCCCTCAGGAAATCAGACCGTCTGGAAGATCTCCCGCTTGCCGCTGACCCACATCTCCGTGTAGCCCTTCATCTTTTCGCGCAGGTCCGTGCGCTCCTCATATTCCTTCATGCGCGCGGTGAGAGCGGCAAGGTCCTCGACCTCGGTTTCCATGACCACCGTGTTGAACGTCCCCACGGCGTCGGTCATGATTCGCGTCTTCCACTTGGGCTGCGCGGCCATGACTTCCTTCATGTGCTTGGCCAGCTTCGAGGCCATTCCGGGCTTTGCCACGAACGATTCACGCACGATCAGCATGGTCGGTCTCCTTGGCGAGGGAAGGTACGGCAACTCGCCCCGGGGCGAGTTGCCCGGGGCAAACGTGCAGCGTGACGCGGCGCGACGATCGCGCAGGCGTCAATCGCGCGCGACATCCGTCATTCAATTTCACCGGCGCTGGCGCAGGTAACATAAATGTTAAGTGCGCCGTGATCCTGCCCCAGTACGCATCCCCAGGCAGGGTGTGACAGCGGTTCGCTACGGAGAAGTTGACCCCACCGCGACGAGCTGTCCGTTCTGCAGCGCGAGCACGGGGCAGTAGAGCCCGAGCTGCTCCCGGCGCCACCATGCGCCGGTCCGCTTCCTTTCCTCCGCGGTCGTGAAGTGATAGTCGTAGACCACCGCCCGCAGGTACTTCGGAGGCGCGCGCGGGAACGGATCGGTCGCGAAGAGCGCGGCGACGGGCTGGGAACCCTCCAGCAGACGCCGGCACAGCTGCAGGAACCACGGCTGGTTCTGGAAATTGCTGAGCGCCGCGAACCACATCTGCCAGTCCAGCCGCGGCTGATGAGGCGCGACGAACTCGGGGCGACGCGCCGGATCGCCCGGCTTCCAGCGAAGCTCGTACGGCAACCATCGGACCCCATCGGCGCTCCCCTCGAGCACGATCTCCAGCCTCCGCGTGGTCATGACCGCGAAGAGCCCGTAGCGATTGAACGATCGAACGGGCCAGACCAGGTCGGACACATACTCCACCGGGCCGAGCCACGCCGTGGGCGCGTGCAGCGTGCTCAAGAACGGCACCAGGCTGAGCAGGAAGAAAACGACGGCCAGCGGCCGGATCGCCCAGCCGAACCAGCTCCCACGGCGGTTCGCGCTCCATCGCGCGGTCCGCTCGCGCCATCCCCTCGGCCAGACGCCGTCGTCCAGGCACAGCACGCAGAGCGCCAGCGTGAGCCAGTTGAAGAAGCCGTAGTTTCCGGTGACCAAGATCAGGATCTGAAGCGATGCGATGAGACCGACGCCCACGAAGCGGATCCGGCGCGGCAGGAAGACCAGGAATGGAACGATCCCCTCGAGGATCAGCGTTCCCGTGCTGGAAGCCCGCAGCAGTCCCGCGGACAGGTGATGGGCGAACCATGCGGTCCAGGGCGGAAGCGGCTGCGTCTCGAAGTGATATTGCAGCGCGGTGCGGGCATGCCATGAGGGGTCGCCGCTCAAGAGCTTCACGGCCGCCGAGGAGAAGGAAAGTCGGAAGAGGAGCCATCGCATCAGCCAGAGGCCCGATCGGCGCGGCGGGGCATCGTTCCAAGGCCGCGACCATCCCCGCCATGGCGCGATCAGGATCGCGAGGAGCCCGGTCTCGAGCAGCAGGCTGTCCCACTGGAACCAGAAGAAGTCCTGCCCCAGGATCGAGAGCGACAGATACGTGAGCCAGAGACCCGCCAGGCAGGCGATCGGTGCGGCGCCGAGCACGAGCCCCACGGAGAGCGCAACGCCCGCGGCGCACATCGCGTTCAGGAATCCCGCGCTCGTCCCCAGCCAGCCAAGCGTCGGTGCGATCCAGAAGGCCAGCCGTCCGTACTTGGCATGAAGCGCGGCCAGGAAGTCGCGCGCGGGGAGGATCCCGTCCGGGCCGGCGATCCCCTGCACCTGGACCCACATCGAGACGAACGCGACGAGATACACGACGGCGAGGAGGCGGAGGAAGATCCAGGCCGTGAGCGTCTCGCCGGGGGGGGCGACGTGATCGCCCCAGATCCAGCGGGTGACACGGTACAGCGGCCCGCGGTTCGCGGCGACGAGCCGATACGCGGCTTCGGTGAGGGGCCGGACGCCCGGAACCCGCCGGTAGAGCCATAACGGCCATCGCCGGCCGGGCGCCGTCGCCTGGGCGCGGAAAACCGCCTCGGCGCCTCCGGACCACTTCCCATCCGGCTCCCGAAGCTGGACGGCCGCGGCGAACCGCTCACGGGGAACCTCGGGGAAGCGGTCGGCGACTTCCTGATACGTCGCGTACTCGACACGGTCGCCCGTCGTGGCCCGCCACCGCTCGATCCAAAGCCGGCAGAAACCACAGTCGCCGTCGTAGACCAGAAGGGGTTTCATTCCCCTCATTTCCCCCTCATTCCCCCTCATTCCAAAGCCCTCCAGAGCCCGCCCGTGACCAGCCCGGGGGAGTATCCTAGAATCTCCGGCGGGAAACCCTATCCAGAATCAAGGCGTAGAGAACGCGTCGCCGATCCGCCAGCACACTCCCAGGAGGCCCCGATGCTCAGCACGCGCGGTCTGGTCAAGGTGTACCCGGGCCCGGTCACCGCCTTGAACGGCGTGGATCTGGACGTGCCGCCCGGGATGTTCGGCCTCCTCGGTCCCAACGGGGCGGGGAAGTCGACCTTCATGAAGATCCTCGCCGGGCTCCTCGAGCCCACCTCCGGCACCGCCACACTCGACGGCATCGATATCGTGAAGGACCCCGACTCGGTCTCGCCGCGGCTGGGCTACCTGCCGCAGGAATTCGGCTTCTATCCCCACCTGACGGGCGAGGCGATGCTCGGGCATCTTCTGGATCTCAAGGGGGTGAGCGCGCCGCAGGGGAAGAAGAAGCTCGTCGCCGAGCTGCTCGACCGCGTGAACCTGTCGTTCGCGGCCAGGCGCGCGGTGAAGGGTTACTCGGGCGGCATGCGGCAGCGCCTCGGGATCGCGCAGGCGATCGCGGGGAATCCGCGGCTGATCATCGTGGACGAGCCGACGGCGGGACTCGACCCCGAAGAGCGGCTCCGCTTCTATCATCTCCTCTCGGAGCTCGCGGCGGACCGCATCGTGCTCCTCTCGACGCACATCGTCGAGGACGTTGCCGTCCTCTGCCCGCGCTTCGCCGTGATCCGCACGGGGCGGCTGATCGCCCTGACCACGCCCGCCGAAGCGCGGGCCGCCATCGCGGGGCGCATGTTCGAAGGGCTGGTCTCGGTGGAGGATCTGCCGCGGCTTCGCGCGGAGCGGATGGTGACTCAGGCGCTCCTCGTGGAGGGGAAGAACCGCGCCCGCATCTTCGAGCCCGCGGGCACGCCGCCCCCGGGGTTCGTACCGGCTCCGGCCACGCTCGAGGATGCCTATCTCGTCCTGATGCGCCAGGGGGAGCTGCCGAACGGAAACGGCTCGAGTCCGGCACCGGCTTCCGGCCGCGTCGCGGGAACGAACGCCGCCATCGAGGCGATTGGATGAGCCCGCGCCGCCTGTTCGCCGTCTTCTTAGTCGAGTTCGGCCATTCCTTCAAGCGGCCGCTCTTCTACATCATGGCGTTCCTCATCGCCCTCATCTCCTTCGGGCTCTCGAGCGGCCAGATGCAGATCTCCTCCGGCGACAGCTCGGTGGGAGGGACCAAGGCCTGGATCACCTCCGAGTTCGCCCAGACGCAGACGATGACCTACCTGACGATCCTCATCTTCGCGGGGTTCATCGCGGCCGCGGCGGGCATGACGCTGCTCCACGATCGCGAGACCAAGGTGGACGTGATCCTCCACTCCACGCCGCTCAAGGCGGGAGAGTACGTCTGGGGGCGGCTCCTGGCCGTGGTCGGGATGTTCGCGGTCCTGCTCGCCTGGCTGGCGCTGACCGCCGCCTTCTTCAACCACCTCGTGCCGAATGGAAACGCGCTGGAGATCCGCGGCCCCTTCGCGTGGGCCAGCTACTTCCGGCCGGTCCTGTTCGTGGGGCTTCCGTTCGTGGTGTTCTTCGCGGGGCTTTCGATGTGGATCGGCGAGCGGACCCGGAGCGCCGTGATCGTCTATCTTCTTCCCGCCCTCGCCATCCTGGTCAGCGGCTTCTTTCTCATGACGTGGTCCCCATCGTGGCTTTCCTACGGGATGAACCGCGTGCTGCAGGTGGTCGAGCCGTCGGGCTATCGCTGGCTCAACGAGACGCTGCTCAAGGTGGATCGCGGCGTGAAGTACTACAACACGCAACCGGTCCCCTACGACGCGATCTTCTGGCTGAACCGGCTCTGGATGCTGTTCGTGGGGTTTGGCGGCATCCTCCTCACGCAGCGCTCGATCGCGAGGTCGCGGCGGGGCGTCGAGAGCGCACGCGCGCGCACGAAGAGCGCCGCGGCGCGGCCGGAAGCGCTCGGCGCCGGCTGGGACGAGACGGCCGTTCGTCCCTCGATCCAGGGGATCGGGATGACGAGCCGCGTTCCGGGGGCGCTCGCCACGGTGGCGGCCGTGGCGCGGACCGAGACGAAGGAGCTCTTGCGCCAGCCCGCGCTCTACCTCTTCATGCTGATCATCCTGGTCCAGGTGCTGGGGAACTCGCTGCTCGCGGTGGGCGCGTTCGACACTCCGGTCCTCCTGACGCCGGGCACGAGCGCGGTGGCCCTCGCCAATCAGAGCGTCACCTTCATCTGCCTCCTCCTCATGTACTACACCGTGGTATCGCTGGAACGGGAGCACACGACCGGCCTGGCGCCGGTTCTCTACGCGGCTCCGGTGCGGACCGGAGCGCTCCTCTTCGGAAAAGCGCTGGCGAACGGCGTGGTCGGGGCGATCGTCCTTGTGGCCTCCCTCGTCGGAAGCTGGCTCGCCATCTCGATCCAGCACACCGTTCCGTTCTCGCTGGGCCCGTACCTCCTGGTCTGGGGGCTGCTCCTGGTGCCGACCTTCATGTTCTGGACGGCCCTCGTCACGGCGGTCTACGCCCTCGTCGGGAACCGCTACACGACGATCGCGATCGCCCTGGGCATCCTGGCCTGGACCGGCTGGCGCGCGCTGACCAAGCAGATCAGCTGGGCGGGCAACTGGGCGCTCTGGGGCGCGCTCCGCTGGAGCGACCTCGGCCCCTTCCAGCACGACCGCCTGGTGCTCGTCTTGAACCGCGCGATGGTGCTGAGCGCGGCCTTCCTCTTCATCGCCCTCGCCGTGCGGCTCTTCCGCCGCCGGAGCCCCGACGCGGTGCGCACGATCCACCGCCTGTCGCCCAGGAGCCTCCGTCGCTCCGCGTTCCGTCTCGCGCCCTACGCGTTGATCCCGGCGGCCCTCTGGATCACCCTCCTCTTCCAGGTGAGCCAGGGCACGGAAGGGGGGGCCGCGAAGAAGGCGCGCAAGGACTACTGGGCGAAGAATCTCAAGACCTGGATGGACGCGCCCCTTCCGGACATCGCGCGCGCCGATATCGCCGTGAAGGTCGATCCCCAGGGGAACCGGCTCGAGAGCCGCGGGGCCCTGACGTTCGTGAACGGTCTGGACACGACGCTGACCCAGATCCCGTTGACCGGCGGGACCGAATGGAAGAACGTGACCTGGACCATGAACGGACGCGCCGTCACGCCGGAGGACTCGAAGCGGCTCTACGTCTTCACGCCGCCGCGTCCGCTCGCCAAGGGGGACAGCGTCGTCATCGGGTGGAAGTTCGACGGGGCGCTGCCGGACGGCGCCAGCAAGAACGGCGGGAACATGGAGGAGTTCGTGCTTCCTGCCGGCATCGTGCTGACCGGCTTCACGCCGAGCTTCATGCCGGTGGTCGGCTTCATCGAGGACGTCGGCGAGACCAAGGACAACAAGACTGAGCCGCGCCGCTACCCGCGCGACTACTGGAAGGGGATCACCCCCGCGGGCTACGGCGCGACGGCCTGGTTCCCGGCGCGCATCGCCGTGACCGGCCCGGCCGACTACACGCTCAATTCGGTCGGCGTCTGCACGAGCAACACGGTTCACAACGGGTGGCGCACGCAGGTCTGGGAGACCGACCACCCGGTCAAGATCCTGAACGTGATCTGCGGGCACTGGAAGGAGCGGCGCGGCCACGGCACGACGATCTACTACGCGCCGGTGCACCCCTACAACATCGACGCGATGTCGGCCACGCTGGACGCCGCGCGGAAGTACTACTCCGAGTGGTTCCTGCCCTATCCCTGGAAGGAGCTCAAACTCTCCGAGTTCCCGGGCATGGCCGGCTACGCGCAGGGATTCGGCACGAACATCACCTTCAGCGAGAACATCGGCTTCCTCACGCGGAACGACGCCAAGACCAACGCGACGTTCCTGGTCACGGCGCACGAGTCGGCGCACCAATGGTGGGGAAACATCGTGACGCCCGCCCGGGGGCCCGGAGGGGACTTCCTGAGCGAGGCGATGGCGCACTTCTCCACGATGCTCCTCTTCGACAAGGTGCTCGGCCCGCGCGAGCGGATGGAGTTCTCGAAGGGGCTGGAAGCGCGCTACGGCGACCGCCGGCGCGTGGACGACGAGCGGCCGATGTACGACGTGGACGGCAAGCGCGAGTCGGACGAGACGGTGATCTACGACCGCGGCGGCTGGGTCTTCTGGATGCTGTATGACTACCTGGGGCACGATCGCGCGCTCGAAGGATACCGGGCCTTCTGCCGCACCTGGAGCGTGAGCCGCGACCATCCTGCGCTCCAGGACATCATCGCCGCGATGCGGCCCTACGCGGCCGATCCCGTGAAGTACGACGCCTTCGTGAAGGAATGGTTCGAGGACAAGGCGATGCCGGAGTACCGCCTGGCCAACGCCTCGAAGCGCAAAATCGGCTCGGGCTACGACATCACGGCGGTGGTGAAGAACGTCGGCACGGGAACGATGCCGGTGACGGTCGCGGCGACGGCGGGCGAGCGGTGGAAGAGCGCGACTCCCAAGACGGCCACCGGGCCGGGTACGGCCCAGGCCGCCCCGCTCGACGACAAGGCGTCGGGAGCGCTGGGCGACGCGGCGAAGGCGATGTCGGGAGCGGGCGCCAGCTCGGAGCAGGACCCCCGCTACCGCGAGGCGCGGAACACGGTCACGCTCGGGGCGGGGGAGTCGCGGACGGTGACCATCCATTGCGACTTCGCGCCCGAGAAGCTGGTCGTGGATCCCGACGTCCAGGTGCTCCAGCTCCGCCGGAAGCAGGCGGTCGCGAAGCTGTAGCGCCTCCCGCCCAAAACGAAGCCGCGGAGCCGGCTCTCGCCGGATCCGCGGCCACATTCCTCGCTACTTCTTCTCCAGCATCTTCTGCATGGACGGGTCGTGGCACTGGATGCACAGCGCCCGCTTCGGCTCGTGCGTCAGGAGATGGTCCTCGGCGCTTGAGTGCGGGTTGTGGCATCCGATGCAGCTCAGCGGATCGCCGGTCCGCGGATCCTTGCCGCCCGTGGTCGGATGGAAGTGCTTGCTCATGTCCTCGTGGCACCCGCGGCAGAGCGTGTTCACGTCGTTCACGAGCAGCTTCTTCCGGTCCGAAGAGTGCGGATCGTGGCAGGCGGTGCACCCCTCGTCGAGCGCCGCGTGCTTGAACTTGCCCGTGACCATCTTCCGGTCATGGCACTGGAAGCAGAGCTTGCTCTGCTCGGCCTTCAGCACCGGGGTGGCCGGCCCGCCGTGCGGCGCGTGGCAGGAGACGCACGAGGCGTCGGCCTTGAGCGGGGCATGGACGACCGGCTTGCTCGACCACGCTTTCGTGTTCCCGTGGCAGGAGTAGCAGAGATCCGGAACGCGCTGCGCGAGCGCGCCGGTTGTGGCCGTGCCGTGACACTTGGCGCAGTCTCCCTTGGCGAAGGGGGCGTGGAGCGCCGGCTGCAGCAGCCCCTTCTTCCCGACCGGCTGCACGTGCGGATCGTGGCAGGAGACGCAGTTCTTCCCGGCGAGCGAGAAGCCCTTGTGCGCGTTGGTCAGCCGCGGCCCGGCCAGCCCATGGCATGACGCGCAGGTCGCGTT
>DASSLZ010000173.1:0-5652 GCA_035689165.1 Candidatus Eiseniibacteriota bacterium
ACGACGAACGCCAAGCGCGAGCTCCTGATCTTCGTGACGCCCAAGATCCTGGGCGACCAGACCGCTTCGACGAAGTAGCCGATCCGCGCCTCTTCCGCGCGCGGCGGGACGCCGGTATACTGCGGGGCCTTCCTCGGAAGGCCCCGTTTTTCATGGTGTCCCGTCCGGGAGGAACCCTGGGTCTCAACGTGGCCTTGATCGGAGTCTCGGGAGCGGGCAAGACCACGGTGGCGCCCCTCGCGGCCGCGCGGCTCGGATTCCCCTGGGTGGACCTGGACGCCGCGATCGTGGCCGCGAGCGGCCGGACCGCCGCCTCCTTCTTCGAAGCGGGGGAAGAGGCGGCGTTCCGCGTGCTCGAGCGCGAAGCGCTGGAGCGCGCGCTGGCGGGCCGGAGGCCGGGCGTGATCCTGGCCTGCGGCGGCGGCCTCGTGACGGCGCCGGAGACGCGCGCGCTGCTCCGGGCGCGGGCGTTCGTCGTGTGGCTCAAGGTCAGCCACGCGCGCGCGCTGGCGCGCCTGGGAAGCGGCGGCATCGCGGAGCGGCCCCTCCTTGCGGGAGACGCTCCCGAAGCCCTGGAGCGGCTCCTCCGGGAGCGCGCGCCGCTCTACGAGGGCGCGGCGGACGCGGTGATCGACACCGACGGGCTCACGCCCGACGACGTGGCCGAGCGGGTGGCGGCCCTCTGCCGGCCCGATCCCACGTGGCCGTGAGCCGGCGGGCCCTGAGCGAGCGGACGGCGTGGGGCTGATCCGCGTCGTCGGCGGGGCGCTCCGGGGACGCCGGATCGCCGTGCCCGACCGCGGCGTGCGGCCGACGTCGGAACGGACCCGCGAGGCGATCTTCGACCTCCTGGGACCGGATCGGGTACCCGGCGCGCGCGTGCTCGACCTCTACGCGGGGACGGGCGCGCTCGGGATCGAGGCCCTCTCGCGAGGGGCGGCTTCGGCGGACTTCGTCGAGAAGGACCCCGCGGCGGCGCGGCGGCTTACCGAGACGCTCGCCAAGCTCGGGCTCTCCGACGTGGCGCGCGTCCATCGCGCCGACCTCGACGGCGGGGAGCTGCCCGAGGGCGCGGTGGGGCCCTGGGAGATCGTCTTCCTGGATCCGCCCTACGCGGGCGGGGCCGGGGCGAAATGGCTCGCGGCGCTCGCGGAGGGGGGCTGGGAGGCCGGCGAGGGGCTGGTGATCCACGAGCGCGCCCGCGCGACCCCGGCCGCGGCGCCCGAGGGGCTCTCGCTCTGGAAGGAGCGGACCTACGGCGACACGACGGTCGCGATCTACCGGAGGGGAGGAGGCGTATGAAGAGCGCGATTTTCGCGGGGACGTTCGACCCCGTCACGAACGGGCACGTGGACCTGATCCGGCGGGCGCTTCGCCTGGTGGACCGCCTGACCGTGGCGGTGGCGGCGCGTCCGGAGAAGAAGGTGCTCTTCACCCAGGAGGAGCGGGTCCTCATGATCCGCGAGGCCGTGCCGGACGAGCCGCGCCTGGCGGTGGAGCCGTTCACCGGGCTGCTCGTCCAGTACGCCGAGGCGCGCGGCATCGGCACCATCATCCGCGGGCTCCGCTTCGTCTCCGATTTCGAGTATGAGTTCCAGATGGCCCTGATGAACCGGCGGCTGAGCGGGGACATCGAGACCCTTTTCCTGATGCCGAGCGAGGCCTACACGTTCGTGAATTCCAGCCTGGTGAAGGAGATCGCCCGCCACGGCGGCGACGTCTCGCCGTTCGTCCCCGACTCCGTCCGCTCGCGCCTGATCGCGGCGCTGGGAGGGAAGCGGTGAGCCGCGGCCCGACGGCCGAGACCGGCACGGCCCGCCATCGCGTGAGCGCGCGCGTGCGCGCCCTGAAGCCCTCGGAGACGCTCGCCCTCTCGGCGCGCGCCCGCGAGCTCCGGGCGCGCGGCGAGCGCGTGGTCTCGTTCGCCGCGGGCGAGCCCGACTTCGACACCCCGGTCCACATCCAGGATGCCGCCGTGGAGGCGATCCGCGCGGGGCACCACCGCTACACCGACGTCGGAGGCGTCCCCGCGCTCCGGAACGCGATCGCGGAGAAGCTCCGGAAGGACAACGGCGTGACGTACGGACCGCGCGAGATCGTGGTGTCGAACGGGGCGAAGCACTCGATCTGGAACGCGCTCTTCTCGCTGCTCGAGCCGGGAGACGAGGTGCTGATCCCCGTGCCGTACTGGGTCAGCTTCCCGGAGATGGTCCGCCTGTCGGGCGGCGAGCCGGTGTTCGTCACGCCGGCGCGGGGGGGCCTCAAGGTATCCGCCGAGGATCTCGACCGGGCCGCGACGCCGCGGTCCCGCGCGCTCATCCTGAACAGTCCGAACAATCCCTCGGGCGCGGTGTACGCCCGGGAGGAGATCGAGGCGATCGCCGACCTCGTCCGGAGGCGCGACCTCATGGTCGTCTCCGACGAGATCTACGAGCGGCTCGTCTACGGCGCGGCGCGCCACGTGTCGATCGCATCGTTCGGGGAGGAGGCGCGGGCGCGCACCGTGCTCGTGAACGGAGTCTCCAAGACGTGGGCCATGACCGGCTGGCGGATCGGCTACGCCGCGGCGCCGGCCGAGATCGCCGAGGCGATGGAGCGGCTCCAGGGGCAGTCCACCTCGAACCCCTCGTCGGTCTCGCAGCAGGCCGCGCTCAAGGCGATCACCGGCGATGACGCTCCCGCCCAGGCGATGAAGGCGCGCTTCGAGGCGCGTCGCGACCTGGCGGTCGAGCGGATCGGCCGGATGAAGGGGGTCCGTCTGGCTCCGCCGGAAGGGGCGTTCTACGTCTTTCCCGATTTCTCGGAGCGGATCGCCGCCGCGCGGAACGGGGTCGCGACCTCGGCGCAGCTCTGCGATTACCTGATCGACGAGGCCAAGGTGGTCTGCGTTCCGGGCGCGGCGTTCGGCATGGAGGGACACGTCCGGATCTCGTACGCGGTCTCCGAGAAGGATCTCGAGGAAGGGCTCGACCGGATCGCCGCCGCGCTGGAGCGGATGTAGGCACCCCACGGGAGGGAAGGGTCTTCGATGCCGACCTACGAATACGAGTGTGAGAAGTGCGGGCACCGGTTCGAGGTGTTCCAGTCGATGTCGGACCCGCCCAAGAAGCGGTGCCCGAAATGCCGCAGCAAGGTCCGCCGTCTGATCGGAACCGGCGCGGGGATGATCTTCAAGGGCTCCGGGTTCTACGTCACCGATTACCGCTCCGACTCCTATAAGGAACAGAAGAAGAAGGAGTCCGGCGATTCGTCTCACGCGAAGGATCAACCCAAGCCGAAGAGCGACGCGGGCTCGAAGGCCAAGAAGAAGCCCAAGGCGGGCGGAACTTCCGATTCCTGAGCCGTTTCCCTTTGACGCGCCCGGGCCCCGGTGCTAGCGTGCCGGTATCGCGCCCGGCCACTCGATTCCCCCTCGGACGGCCGCCGCTGTGTTCGGTTCACCTCGACGCAAGTAAAAGAACGACAATCTGTTTCGGCGTGAACCTCCACCTTTTTGCAAGAGGGAGCGCATGGCTTACCGCGTGACGCTGATTCCGGGGGACGGGACCGGTCCCGAGCTGGCCGCGGCGACGCGGCGGGTGCTCGAGGCGACCGGCGTCCGATTCGATTGGGACATCCAGGACGCCGGCATCGACGTCCACAAGAAGGAAGGCACGCCGCTTCCGGCCCGCGTGCTCGACTCGCTCCGCAAGAACGGCGTCGGACTCAAGGGACCGATCACCACACCCGTCGGGACCGGGTTCCGCAGCGTGAACGTCGCGCTCCGGAAGGAGCTCGATCTCTACGCGTGCGAGCGCCCCTGCAAGACCTATCCGGGCGTGCGGTCGCGGTACGACAACGTGGACATCGTCATCATCCGCGAGAACACCGAAGACCTCTACGCCGGGATCGAGTTCGAGATGGGGACGCCCGGCGCCCTGGCACTGCGCGCCGTCGTGAAGCTGCAGCTGCAGCGCGAGATCTCGGAGGACGCGGGGATCTCGATCAAGCCGATCAGCGCGCACGGATCGGCGCGGATCGTGCGCCACGCCTTCGAGTACGCGCGGAAGAACGGACGCAAGCAGGTCACCGCGGTGCACAAGGCGAACATCATGAAGTTCTCCGACGGCCTCTTCCTCGCGGAGGCGCGCCGCATCGCGGGGGAATACCCCGACATCGAGTTCAACGACCGCATCGTCGACAACATGTGCATGCAGCTCGTGCAGGTCCCCGAGAACTACGACGTCCTCGTACTGCCCAATCTCTACGGTGACATCATCTCCGACCTGGCCGCGGGCCTGGTGGGCGGATTGGGCGTGGCCCCCGGCGCCAACATCGGCGACAAGGCGGCGCTCTTCGAGCCGACGCACGGCAGCGCGCCCAAGTACACCGGCAAGGACAAGGTGAATCCGCTCGCCATGATCCTGAGCGGGATGCTGATGCTGCGCTACCTGGGCGAGAAGGAAGCGGGCGAGCGTCTGGAGCGCGCCATCGCGCGCGTCATCCACGACGGGCAGCGCGTGACCTACGACATGAAGGCCGACCGCATGGATCCGACGGCCGTCGGGACGCAGGCCGCGGCGGACGCGGTGATCCAAGCGCTCGACGCGGACTAAGGGAACGAACGGACGCGATGCTCGCGGATCGCGCCCGCATCGAGGTGATCGCCGGCCGGGGCGGCAACGGCTCGGTCAGCTTTCGGCGCGAGAAGTACGTGCCGAAGGGGGGACCGGACGGCGGGGACGGCGGGCATGGCGGCAGCGTGATCCTGCGCGCGAACCCGCATCTGCGCACGCTGCTCGATTTCCAGTCGCGAACGCGGTTCGAGGCGCAGAACGGCGCGCACGGGAGCGGCAACCAGAAGTCGGGACGCTCCGGCGAGGACCTGATCGTCGAGGTGCCCACGGGAACGCTCGTGGTGGACGACGGGACCGGAGACCGGCTCGCCGACCTGGTCGAAGCGGGCGCGGAGTTCGTCGCGGCGCGGGGCGGACGCGGCGGCCGCGGCAACGCGCGGTTCGCGACGCCCACGCGGCAGGCGCCGCGGGAGGCGCAGCCCGGGCGGGAGGGCGAGGAGCGCCGGCTCCGCTTGGAGCTGCGCCTCATCGCGGACGTCGGGCTGGTCGGGTTTCCGAACGTCGGCAAGTCGACGCTCTTGGCGCGCGTCACCGCGGCGCGCCCAAAGATCGCCGACTATCCGTTCACGACGCTCGAGCCGCACCTGGGGCTCGTACGCGTCGGCGAGGAGCGCAGCTTCGTGATGGCCGATCTGCCGGGCCTGATCGAAGGGGCGCACGCAGGGAAGGGTTTGGGGCACGAGTTCCTCCGCCACATCTGGCGGACGCGCGTGCTCGCGATTCTGGTCGACAGTCTTTCGCCCGATCCGGCCCGCGAACTGGCCGCGCTCCGGCACGAGCTCTCCTCGTATCACGAGGACCTCGCCCGGAAGCCGGCGGTGGTCGTGCTCAGCCGGTCGGACCTCAGTCCGTCGGCGTCGACGGCGGAGCAGCCGGCGCCGTTTCCGCTCCACGGAGCGCGTTGGGGAGGGTCGATTTCCGGCGTCACGGGCGCCGGCACGCGGGATCTGCTCGAGATCATCTGGACGATGCTCGCCGGCGGCGACACCCTGCCGCCCGAGGGACGGGAACGCGACGACACCGTCGCGAAGCGCAA
>DASSLZ010000174.1:0-7787 GCA_035689165.1 Candidatus Eiseniibacteriota bacterium
ATGGCCAGCAGGGGTTGCATGAAAGAGAAGTATAGCGGGACCGGGCGCCTCCGGCAGCCCGCGGCGAGGGAGAAACCCCCGCGCCTTCGGCGCTACGCCAGGCCCAGGTCCTCGATGCCGTCCTCGTCGAAGCCGAGGTAATGGCCGTACTCGTGGAGGAGCGTGATGCGGATCTCCTCCGCGACCTCCTCGGCGGTCGTCCCGGCATGCTCGAGGTTCTTCTGGAAGAGGAGCACGACGTCGGCGTATCCCGATCCCGCGCTCACCTTCTCGCCGAGCGAAGTCCCCACGAAGAGTCCCAGGATCTCGGGCGTGATGTGGGGCGCGTATTCGGCCATGGCGGGCGTGGGCTTGGGCTGCACGACGACGGGCACTTCTTCCACCGCGTTCCGGATCGGCTCCGGAAGCGCGGCGAGCACCTCGTCCAGGACGGAGCGGAAGTCCTCGGCGTTCATGCGCACCGGCTCGGGAAAGTGCTCGGGATCCAGACGGTGCGCCTCCGCGAAGAGACGGTCCGCGTCGCCGAAGTCTCCGGTGACCTCGCGAATCCGCGCCTCGAGATCGGCGCGGTCGGCGTCGTCTTCCTCGTCCTCGGGAGGACGGAGCGCCGTGACGGCGCGCAGAGCCTCGCGCGTGCGCCAGAGAAGGTGAAGCGTTTCGGCGCGGTCCAGGGCCGCGCCCCAGTGCTCGGGGTCGCCGGCGAGGACGGCCTCGAAGCGTTCCAGCGCGGCGTCGAACTCACCCGCGTCGAGCGCCTCTTCCCCCTCGCGCATCAACTCGTCCAGACGCGAGGGAGAGGGCATGGCGTCAGCCTATGGCGTTCCCGAGGCGGGCGCGGAGGACTTTACGGCGCGGTCGAGCAGGACGTCGATCTCGGAGAGGACGGGATCGAGCTGGGCCACCTGGGCACGGACCGCCTCGGCGTCATTGTTCTGCACCCAGGGGCCGGTCTGCGTGATGGTGTTGCGTCCCGTGGCGATCTGGATCTTCATCGTCTCGTTGTCCATCAGGTTCATCGACGAGGTCTTGGACTCGATGGCGTTGAACTGATCGCCGATCTCCTTCATCGCCTTGGAAACGCCCTGGACGTCGGAGTCCTGCGCCGCGCGGTCCATGCGCCCCTTCGCCTCGCTCAGCGCCGTGCGGTAGGCGGCGAAGTCCGCGCCCGCGTCCCCCTTCCCCGCCAGCGTCTGGCAGGAGACGGCCCCGATGGCGAGAGCCGCGAGAGCCGCGACGAGAACCGTGAAAGGAGCGCGCCTCACAGGAGGTACACGATCGTGAAGACGCCGATCCAGATCGCGTCCACGAAGTGCCAGTACCAGGAGGCCGCTTTCAGCGGGAACTGCTGCTCGTGCGTCACGCGGCCGCGCATCACCGCGCCGTAGACCACGTTCAAGAAGACGATCCCCATCAGTACGTGCAGCCCGTGGAAGCCGGTGAGCATGAAGAAGGTCGAGCCGAAGATGCCGCTCTTGATCGTGAACGCCTCGCCGTTCAGCACGCCGTACTCATAGGCCTGTCCGCAGAGGAAGATGGCGCCCAGGAAGATCGTGAGCAAGAGCGCCGAGACCACCCCCTCGCGGTTCTTCCGCTCGATCGCGACGTGCGCCAGATGGCAGGTGACCGACGAGGAGAGAAGGATGCCGGTGTTCACGGCCGGCAGCAGTCGGCCGAAGTGCGGCATGCCCTCCGGCGGCCAGCTCTTCGCGTGGGTGCGCGCGTAGATGATCGCGGCGAAGAACGAGGCGAAGATCGCCGCCTCCGAGAGGATGAAGAGGATCATCGCCGTCCGGAGCCGCGCGTCGGCGTCCAGCAGGTCGCGCCCCACGAAGCTGTCCCGGAGCAGCTCGGCCCACCAGCGCCCCGCGCCCAGGATCGTGACGAGGAGTCCGAACAGGAGGATCGCGATCCCCGCCTTCACCCCTCGCGTCGAGGCGATGATGCCGATCGGGATGAGCCCCGCCCCGAGGGCCGTGATGATCGGCCACTTGCTGGGGACCGGGTCGTGGGAATGGTGCTCCATCGCGATCGCCATGCGCGCTCCTCCGGAATCGTTACGGGTCGGAATTCAGCGGGCGAGTATGCCTTCGCGGACGGGCCATCGCAAGCGCCTTGTGTCCCGCGAACGGAGGGCGACGCTCGAAAGGAAACCTGCTGGAGGGGGGAACCCGGGGGGATCAGTGGATGACGACGAGCTTCACGCTCTTCTGCATGCCCTCGGCGGCGACGCGGATCCAGTAGACGCCGGCGGAGGCCTGCTGGCCGCTCTCGGCGGAGCCGTCCCAGCGCAGCGTGTGCGGGCCCGCTTCCATGGCGCCGGTGTGGAGCGAGCGAACGAGCCGGCCCCGCGCGTCGAAGACCTCCGCCGACAGGGGCCCGGAACGGGCCAGCGTGAGCGCGATCTGCGCGGTTCCGGCGGTGGGAGACGGATAGGGCGCGCCGACCACGAGTTTCGGCGCGCCCAGCTCCGCGACATCCACCCCGCTGATGTTCTTGGTGAGATCGATGGTGGCCATGTTGGAGAAGCCGCTCCAGTTCCCCGCGGCGTCGGCGACGCGGAGCAGCGCGAAGTACTTCTTTCCCAGCACGAGGCCCGCGATCACGACGGAGTCCCGGGCGCCCGACGGAGGCGGGACGTGTCCGGTCATGTTCACGACCGCCGCCTTGTTCCACCACGAGAGCGTGTCGGTGCCGGTGATCGTGCTGGCCGTATAGCGGAGATCGTACTTGGCGGCCTGGCCGACGAGGCCGTTGTCTCCGGTCGCGGTCCAGAGAAGGGTGACAGCGAGACCCGCGGTCTGCGCGTGCGACGTGGATGCGGCGATGGGCGCTACGGTGAAGCAGAGGGCGAGACACAACGCGGCACGGACGCGTCCGAGCAGGCGGGGCATGATCCTTCCCTGGGTGCGAGTTCGAGATGTGACGGATCGGATGTCGGGTTCGGAACTGCGGTCTCAAGAGGCAGGAAACGTGCCGCGAAGACGCGACCGACGGGGAGGCGCGCAGCGAGGGAAGATACGCGGGTCGAAACGGCTCACGAGTCGACGAGGTGGACGCGGCGTGTACCCTCGCGTGCGCGCGGCGTCCCGAGAAGGAACGGCCCTATCTGCCGATACTATAAAGACGTTTTAGAGTCGCCCTCTCCGCGGCGCCGTCAGACGCGCGTGCGGCTCGTGGCCATGGCCGGGACCGGCTCTTCCTCATGGGCGGGAGCGGGCGCCTCTTCCGGCGCGGCACCCTCCGGAGTCCCGTGGGTGGCCACCTTCGTGAAGCGGGCCAGGTAGGTGTAGACCACCGGCACCAGCACCAGCGTGAGGAACGTGGAGAAGATCATCCCGCCCACCACCGCGATCCCGAGCGGGCGCCGGGCCTCCGCGCCCGCGCCGAGCCCGATCGCGATCGGGAGGATGCCGAAGATCGTCGCCAGCGACGTCATGAGGATGGGGCGAAGCCGGATCTGCGCCGCCTGCGCGACCGCGTCCACGATCGAGAGCCCGCGCGCCCGAAGCTGGTTGGCGTACTCCACGATCAGGATCGAGTTCTTGGTCACGAGACCGATCAGCATGATGAGCCCGATCTGGGAGTAGATGTTGAGGCTCTGCCGGAAGATGAAGAGCGACACCAGGGCCCCCGCGACGGCGAGCGGCACGGCGAACAGGATCGTCAGCGGATGGACGAAGCTCTCGAACTGCGCCGCGAGCACCAGGTAGATGAACACGACCGCGAGCCCGAACAGGAAGTAGAGGCTGGTGCTGGACTCGCGGAACTCGCGGGACTGCCCCGCCAGCTCGTGCTTCATGCCGGCCGGCAGCTTCTCGGCGGCGATCTTGTCGAGCGCGTCCAGTGCCATGCCCAGCGGCAGCCCGGGGGGCAAGTTGGCCGTGATCGTGGCCGAGCGGACCCGGTTGTAGTGGTTGAGCTCCTTGGGCGCGACCGTCTCCTTGATCGTGACCACGTTCGCAAGCTGCACCAGGCCGCCGGTCCCGCGGATGTAGATGTCGTCAATGGTGCCCGGGGTGGATCGGTTCTGCGGCGACACCTGCGCGATCACGTCGTACTGCTTCGTCCCGCGCTTGAACTCGCTGACCGTGCGACCGCCCAAGAGCGTCTCGAGCGTGCTTCCGATGTCCGTGACCGAGACGCCGAGCTGGGCCGCGCGCTCGCGATCGATCGAGACGTCGAGCTGCGGCTTGTTCAGGCGCAGGTCGGTGTCCAGGTTCAGGAGATACCCGAGCTTGGACGCCTCCCCCATCATGGCCCCGACGCCCTGCGCGAGCTGATCGTAGTCTTCTCCCTGGAGCACGTACTCGACGGGCGATGAGGAGAAGCGTCCCCCGATCGAGGGCGGGTTGATGACGAACGCGAGCACGCCCGGGATGGAGATGAGCTGGGGGAAGAGCTGCTGCACGATCTCCTGCTGCGACCGCGCGCGATACACGGGGACCTGGATCATGGGAAAAATCGGAAGCGGCGTCTTGACCCACGACTTCGGCCGCTCGCCGGGCGATTTGAGCCCCAGGAACAGGAATCCGTTGGTGACCTGCCCCGGTCCGCCGAACCCGAGCCCCGTCGCCGTGAACAGCCCGCGCCGCTCCGGCAAGGGCATGAGGATGCCTTCCACCTGGCGCATGTAGCGGTCGGTGTATTCGAGCGTGGATCCCTCGGGGGCGATCACGACCCCGAATCCGATGCTCCGATCCTCGGTGGGGACCAGCTCGCGCGGGAGGAGGAAGAACATCCCTCCGATCAGAACGAGCAGAAGCGCCGCGATGCCCAGCGCCACGCCGCGGTGCTCCAGGAACCAGCGGAGCGACCCGGCGAACCGCGTGTTCACGCCATCCATGAAGCGGTCGATGCGGGAAGCCACGCGTCCCTGATCCTTGTCGTGGGAGGACTTGAGGATCCGGGAGCAGAGCATCGGCGTGAGCGTGAGCGCCACGAATCCCGAGATGAGCACGGCGACCGCGACCGAGAGGCCGAATTCGCTGAACAGCCGCCCTACCGTTCCGGTGAGGAATGAGACCGGGACGAACACCGCGACCAGCGTGATCGTGGTGGCGAGAATGGCGAAGCCGATCTCCTTCGAGCCGTCGATCGCGGCGCGCATGCGCCCCTTTCCCATCTCCATGTGCCGGTAGACGTTCTCCAGCATCACGATCGCGTCGTCCACGACGAGCCCGATCGCGAGAACCAGTGCGAGCAGCGTCAGGATGTTGATCGTGAATCCCATGAAGTAGGCGGCCGCGAAGGCGCCCACGATCGAGATTGGGATCGCGACGCCCGGGATCAGCGTCGCCCGCACGGTCTTCAGGAAGAAAAGGATCACCAGGATGACGAGGATGATCGCGATGAAGATCGTCTGCGACACCTCGTGGATGGAATCCTTGATGAACGTCGAGGAGTCGTAGGCGACGTCCAGCTTCATCCCCTCGGGCACCGAGGCCTGGAGCTGCGGCAGCGCGGCGCGCACGGCGTCGGCGACGTCGATGGTGCTCGCCTTGGACTGCTTCACCACGCCGAGGCCCACGGCGGGCTGGCTGTTCCAGCGCACGGCGGTCCGCTCGTCTTCGGCGCCGACCTTGACATCGGCCACGTCGTCCAGCCGTACCGTCTCGGTGCCGTCCTGCTTCACGATGATCGCGCCGAACTCCTCGGCCGTGACCAGATCGCCGCGGGTCCGCACCGCGAACTCGCGCTCGGTACCCTCGACGCGTCCCGCCGGGATCTCGGCGTTCTCACGGCGCACGGCGGCCTCGACGTCCTGGGTCGTGAGCCCGTGGGCGGCCATGCGAGCGGGATCGAGCCAGACGCGCATGGCGTAGCGGCGCTCGCCGCCGATGAAGATGTTGCCCACGCCGGGAAGGCGCTGGAGGCGCTCCTTGAGAACCCGGTCGGCGACATCGGACAGCTCCAGATTACTGAATCGCTTGCTGGACAGGGCGAGCCACACGATCGGCTGCGCGTTCACGTCCACCTTCTCGACGATGGGATCGTCCGCCTCGCTCGGCAGCTGCCCGCGTACGCGGGAGACCTTGTCGCGAACGTCGTTCGCGGCCTCCTCGATGTTGCGGGAGAGCTCGAACTCGACCGAGATCGAGGAGCCCTGCTCCTTGCTGGAGGACTCGATCGTCTTCACCCCTTCCAGGGTGGCGAGCTGCTCTTCGAGCACGTCGGTGATCTCGGTCTCGACCACGCTCGGGCTGGCGCCGCGATAGAACGTGGTGATCGAGACGATCGGCGGGTCAACGTCCGGATATTCGCGCACCGGGAGCCGTGTGAAGGAGAGCACCCCGAAGAGGATGATCGCCAGGCTCATGACCGTGGCGAGGACCGGCCGCTGGATGGAGATTTCGCTCAGCTTCATGAGGTTCCCTTTTTGGATGCCGGAACCTTGCCGGCCGTCGTCTTGCCGCCGGCGCCCGCTCCGGCGGGGCCGCTCGCTCCGCCCGGACCGCTCGCTCCGCCCGGACCGCCCGGACCGCCCGGACCACCCGGCGGGATCGGTATCACTTTAGCGTTTTCGAACAGCTTCTGGTGCCCGGTGCGCACGACGATCATCCCCGGCGCCAATCCCTTGACCACCTCGACGACGTCGGCGAGCCGCGTTCCCAGCTGGATCGAGCTCTTGGTGACCGTGCTGTCCTTCTTCACGACGTAGACGAAGTTCTCGCCCCCTTCCGAGAAGACCGCCTCGCTCGGCACGGTGACGGCCTCGGGGCGCTGCGCCAACACGGCGGCCACGTTGACCGACATCCCTGGGCGGAAGCGCCCGCCCGGGTTCCGGACCCGGGCGATCACGCGGCTCGAGCGCGTCTGCGGATCGAGCACCGGATCCAGCACGTCGATGGCTCCCGAGATGGTGTACCCCGGAAACGCCGGCGCCGAGAGGGTCACCGGCGCGCCGCGGTGCAGGCGACCCAGGTAGCGCTCGGGCACGGAGAAGGTCACTTTGATCACTCCGATCGAGGCCAGGTCGGTGATCGGGGTTCCCGCGCGCACGTAGGCGCCCGGGCTCACGCGCTTCGGGCCCGTCACGCCCGCGAAGGGCGCCATGATGCGCGTCTTCCGGAGTCGCGACTCGGCCAGGGAGAGGTTCGCCTCGGCCACCTTGAGCGCCGCGGCGGCGTCGTCCAGATCCTGCGGCGCGCCGGCGCCCTGCCCCACGACCGCCTTCACGCGCGAGTAACTCGCCTTCGCCTGGTCGCGGAGTGCCTCCGTGCGGGAGACGTCCGCCTTGAGCTGTGCGTCGTCCAGTTGCATGAGGAGCGCTCCGGCGCGGACCGGCTGCCCCTCGGCGAAGGGGAGCCGCTTCACGACGGCGTCGATTTCCGAGACCACCTGGATCGCCTCGCCCGCCTCCACCGACCCCACGGCTTCGAAACGGTCGGCCACGGCCCCCTGCGACACCGGGGCGGTCTCGACCGGCATCGGCGGCATCTGGAAGCCGCCTCCCTTCGGGCCCTTCTGGCAGCCGGCGGCGGTCAGGATGAGAAGCGCGGCCGCGGTCGCGAGCGCGCGCGAACCATCGGAAGCGGAGCGTCGGGTCATTCGGTTCCTTCCCCCCGTGGCGTCGCCGGCGGGGCTCCGCCGGACGTGAGATAACGAAGCTGTGCCGCGGCCCGGGCCGTACGCACCAGGGCCTGAGAGTAGCGCTGCTGCGCGGCGGCCAGATCGGCGGAGAGGCGCGACAGCTCGAAGGCCGTCGTCCTTCCGTAGTTGTATTCGAGGACGCCGATCCGCACCTGCTCGATGGAAGCGGCCACGCCGCGGCGCGCGGCATCGAGCCG
>DASSLZ010000175.1:0-7312 GCA_035689165.1 Candidatus Eiseniibacteriota bacterium
TGGCGTACGACCCGTAGGACGGGGAGCTGGATCCGAACGTCAGCGGCCCCGTAAGGGAGTAGTCGGCCATCCCGGCGAGTACCGTCCAGATCTGGTTGAAGTCGTACGTATAGGTGGAATGCTGGACGCTGTTGTCGCCGCCGTCGCCCGTTACGTTGTCCTGCTGGTTCACCGCCAGCGTCGCGTCGCTCGTGCCTCCCTCGGTGAGCACCGCGGGGGCCGGAGCCGCTCCGGGGATCGTATCGTTCGGCGACGCCGCGTAATGATCATGCCCGTCGATCAGGAACGCGTTGCCGTTGAAATTCATGAGGCCACCGGCCCACAGCGGACCCTTGGCCGAGATGATCGGGAACCTCACCGCCTCGGCCTCGAGGATCTTCGCCGCGTTGCCGCGCCGTCCCGAAGCGGTGATCCGGAGGACCGGCGCGCCATATTGCAGATTTTCGACTGGCGGCGTCGTCGGATCCTCGTCGGCATCCCCAAACCGCACGAGCTGATTGCCCTGCACCTTGTACTCTACCCGCACGTAGGGGTAGACCAGGGCGTTCGCGTTCACCGTCTGCTTGGTCAGCACTTCGGGGTAGGCCTCTCCCGACTCGTCCACGAAACCGTCGCCGTCGTTGTCCAGCCCGTCCGACGCAAGCGCCGCGCGATTGGGGTCCAGAAGGCTCGCACCGTTGGTGAGCACGATGTACTTGCCCCAGCCAGCGTAGGGCAGGGTCGGCGGTCCGATGTAGTTGAGCGACTCGGCCGGAAAGGCCATGCGATGGAGTCCCTCGGCGATTCCCGCCTCCGCGGCATACATCGCCTGGCTCGACGTCATCGTGTTCCCCGCGATCTGTTTCTCCGACTTGGTCACCGCCACGTAGGCGACGCCGGCCGAAGTCAGGACCATGAGCACGAGGAGCGCGATGACGAGCGCGTTCCCCGACTCGGAGCGAGGCACGACCGTTCCTCCCTGGATCGGCTCGAGCACGAGGGTCTCCTTCTTCGTCACGGAAGCACCGTGGACGCGTAGGGGTTCAGGTAGATGACCAGGTCGCCCGTGCTCGCGCTGGTCGCGGTTCCGGCCACGATATCGGCGAGCGGATCGTTGTCCGGGGTGTCCTGCGAGCACTCCAGCTTACCGATCGCAAGGGCGTTCACCGCCCCGCCGGCGTTGGCGTCGGCCCACGAGTACACGTTGGGAATGACCGCTCCGCCCGAGGCGCTGGGGTCGCAGAAGAAGGCCTGGATGGCCGGGGGCGTCGCACCGCCCGCGCCCGCGGTCCCGACCACGATGTCGTTGCTCACATTGCCCCAGTCGAGCCGGCCGACCGCGAGCGAGAGCGCCGGGCCGGGCGTGGCCTGTTCGTCCTGGCGCGTGAGGGCACCGGCCATCGTCCCGTTGTTGTGCCAGAACTCAATCTTGCCTGTGGTCGTGCCGTTTTTCACCGCCGTCACGACGTCAGGATAGGAGTCCGCGTCCATGCGGTTCGTCGTAATCGCGTACACCGCGCCGCCGACGGCCACGGTGTAGACGGTCGTGAAGCGGACGATCGAGAGGGCATTGTTGAAGTAGATGTCGACGTTCCCCTGCGTGTCCGACGTGTTCGTCTTGGTGCCCGCCACGATGTCGGGGTAGCCGTCCAGGTTCATGTCGCGGATCGAAAGGCTCCGCACCTCCCCGCTCGCCGTGTAGACGTCGAGCAAGGCGCTGTGCGTGAACGTCCCGTTGCCGGCGCCCCACCAGACCTCGACCTTGCCCACGTTGGAGCCGGTCTTGGTGCCGATGACGACGTCGATGCGCCCGTCGCTGTTCAGGTCGCCCAGCGCCAGCCCCTTCACCTCGCCCGTGCCGGGATTGTCGTAGTACTGCGTGTTGGGCGTGACCGGGCTGGTCGTCGTTCCCACACGACCGCGGATCTCACTGGCACCCCCGAAACACTGGTTCAGCCACACCTGAAAGCGGCCCACGTTGGTGCCGGTGAGGACGCCGGAGACGACGTCCCGGGTGTTGTTCCCCGATCCGTCGAGGTCTGCTGCGGCAAGGGCCTGGATGTCGTAGCTCGCGTTGCCCAGGTAGCTCTCCGTGGCCTGGTAGTAGACGTTGCCGGTATAACGGCCGGGCTGTCCGTTCCACCACACGCGGATGTTCGCCGTTCCGCTCGCGCGGGTTCCGACGATGATGTCCAGGTCGTGCTGATCGTTCTGGGTGGTCGCCGAGCCCTCGAGCCGGTCATATTCGTCCAGATCGGCCAGCGCCAGCGAGAGCACGCGGTCGGTTGGGATGTGGATCGGCGGCTGGCTGGGCGGAAGACCCGTGCCGGTGCCGGTCCCCGTGCCGGTGCCGCTGCCGCTCCCCGTGCCGGAGCCGCTGCCCGTGCCGGAGCCGGAGCCGGTGCCGGTGCCGTATCCAGTTCCGCCCGTGCCGCCGGTGTTGGCCGGCGCGTAGGCCAGGTTCGCCTGGGCGAGGAACGGGAAGTTGCGCGGCTCGACCGAGGTGCCGATGCTCACGCGATCGTAGCCGCCGGTCTGCACGTTCTTCTGCTTGGTTTCCGTCACCATGTTGACCAGGACGGTCTTCACGCGGCTGGACGTGCCGGGCCCCGGCGGAATACCCAGGTCGGTGTTGGTCACGGTCTTCCCGTAGAAGACGCCCGCGGCGTCGTTCGACGTGCCCGCCTTGAGCTCCAGCGCCACGCCGCCGTTGTCCCGGTAGGAGAAGAGGGGAACGTTCTTGGCCGTGATGTTGTCCGCCGAGCGCTGGGTCAGGCCGTAGGCCACGATCTCGCCCTCACCCGAGACCGGCGTGGCCAGCGAGTCGGCCGCGGTGCCCACCTTGCGGCGGAGCACGAAGTCGTAGGGGTTCGGGCTGGACGCCACGAGCGGGTCGCTCGAGCTGGGATCCAGGAAGTAGGTGATCACCTCGCCCACGTCGATCTGCCGGTTGCCGTTCACGTCGAGCGCGAAGGTGACCCGATACTGGGAGCCCACCACGATCGACGGCTGCACGGCGGGATTGATGCCGTACCCCGCCGAGCGCAGCTCGCGCGCGATCAGATCCACGCCGCTGCGCGCGTTCTGGTTCGCCTCCGCCAGCTCGAGCCCGACCTGCTGGGAGCGCTCGCCGCGGACATAGACCTGATAGATCGACCCGATCACCAGCGCGAACAGCAGCACGGCGATCGTGATCTCGATGAGGGTGAAGCCCGCGTCGGCCTGATCTCGTTTGTGGTTCACGGTATCACCTCGGGTGCGGGGCTCCCTGCCCGGTCAACGGGTCACGTAGCTGGTCAGGACGGTGCTCTGTGCGCCCTGGCTGTTGATCCAGCCCGACGTGACCTGGATGCGCTTGCATCCCGCCATGGGGATGGAGTCCGTCACGACCCAGGTCCGCGTGAAGACGGAGGTCGTGTCCGTGAAGGTTCCGGACGTGAGACTCTGGTACGGCGTGCCGCGAAGCTGCTCCATCTTGATCTGGGCCGCCATGAGCGAGCTCGTGATGACGCGGCTCTGGGTGACGCCCTTCGTCCCGGCCGGGATCATCGACGCGACGGCGAGGATGCCGACCGCGAGGAACGTCAGCGCGAAGAGCACCTCGATCAAGCTGAAGCCGGGCGCGGCGCCGGCGCGGACGGGGCGGCGGCTCACTGGACCGTCACCATTCCGGTGGGGCGAACGACGGAGAGCGACCGGGTGTACCCCTCGGGATTCGAGTAGATGACGCTCCCCGAAACGCTGGCGCTCCCGTTGGGCACGAACAGGACCGTGTCCGACGGGAACGGATTTGTGGAGGAATTGGTCACCGTGATCCAGTTCGCCATGGCCGACGTCTCTCCGAACTTCTCGGGACCGTCCTGGACTCCGTTGTTGTTGTCGTCGTCCCACCATTTGAGCTTCCGATCCGTCGCGTCCCAGTAGAGGACGTAGTTGTTGTTCTCCGTGATCGCGCGCTGCCGCACCACCCGCATCGTGGTCGCGAACTGCTGTACTTCGCCGTTCATCTCCACGGAGCGCAGGAACTTGTTGAGGCCGGGAATCGCGATCGCCGACACGATGCCGAAGATCACGAGCACGATCGCCAGCTCGACCAGCGTGAAGCCGGCGCCGGCGTCGCGCGCGGCAGGGGCCGCAAGGCCGCCTTTCATCGTCCGTTCCTCCTTGGAATGCGTGTCGTGCCGGTGCTCAACAACGCAACGACCATGCCAGCGCCCAAACCGCGTTCCGGCCGTCGTCTGGCCAGCGCTTCGAGGCTCGATGCGGCGGATTTGCCCCGTCGCTGGCGCGATCGAGCCATGACCGCGCGACGGCGCCGGGCGCGCCTTCCGTGCAATCCGCACGCGTCTCAAGGGAGGAGCGAGCGGTACCAGCGGAAGAGCGCGTCCCCGTAGAGAAGGAGCGCCACGGCCGAGGGCGCGAGGAAGGTTCCGAACGGAATGGCGCTGCGCTTGTCGCCCTTCCCGCGCGCGATCAGGAGCACCCCGAACAACGACCCGGCGAACGACGCCAGGAAGATCGCGCCGAACACCCCGCCGGCGCCCAGGAACGCGCCCATCATCGCGGCGAGCTTCACGTCGCCGCCCCCCATGCCCGGCACACCGGTCGCGCGCTCGTAGGCCGCGCCCACCAGCCAGAGGCTCAAGCCTCCCGCCGCCGCGCCCATCAAGGCGGAGCCCAGTCCCGGCGGACCGAAGAGGCTCGCGGCCAGGCCGACCCCGACGCCCGGAATGGTCACGACGTCGGGGATCGTGCGCGTGTCGAAGTCGATCCACGCGACCGCGACCAGCGCGAGAACGAACACCGCCTGGGCGACGAGCACCGCGGGATGCTCCGCGCGCTGCGCCAGCTGCCCGAGAAGGATCCCCGCCGTGAGCTCCACCGCCGGGTAGCGCCAGGAGATCGGCTTCCGGCAGGAACGGCACCGGCCCCGAAGAAGGAGGAACGATAGGACGGGGATGTTGTCCCAGGGCCGGATCCGGGCCTTGCAGCGCGGACACGACGACGGCGGCGAAACGATCGACTGGCCGCGCGGAAGGCGCGCGATGACGACGTTCAGGAAGGAGCCGAACACCAGGCCCAGCAGGAACGCTGCGGTCGAGAGGAGCGCGTGCGCGGTCACAGGGCCTCCGGCGCTTCGAGGCGGGCGAGCTCGCGCTTCGCCACCTCCTGCATGTAGCGGTTCCCCGTCGCGAGCACGCGCTTCCAGAGGAGCACCGCGAGGTCGCGGTTCCCGGAGCGCTGCGAGGCGAACGCCGCGAAGCGCTCGACGTAGTCGGGGTGACCCGGCAGCCGCGACGCCTGCACGAAGCAGCTCGACGCGGCGGCATAGTCATGGCGGCAGACGTAGTGGAGGAAGCCGGTCTCGAACGCGAGGCGCCACGACTCCGGGTTGGCGTGCCGCCCCTTCGTGAGGAGGGCCAGCCCCTCTTCCGGGCGGCGCAGCTCCTGCGCCAGCACGAAGGCGCCGAAGACGTACGCCGACTCGAACGCGGGGTCCAGGTCGGTGACGACCGCCATCACGTGATCGATGCGCTGGAACTTCTGATCGGTCAGGCGATGCTCGCCGTAGTACTGGATCGCGCGCAGCCAGGCCGCGTCGGCCGCGGCGGTCTCGAACCCGAGCGAGGCCTGCCTCACGAACACACCGGAAGGGAAATAGAGCAGCTCTTCCCCGGGCGCCGGTCCGATGCGGCTCCACGACGCGGCGTAGAGGAGCGCGGACCCGGCGAGCAGCGCGGCCGCCGCCGCGAAGGGGAACGCCGCCCGCAGGGGGGTCGGCAGGCCCGCGGTCACTTGAAGTCCCGCCGCTCGAAGACCGCGGCCGCCGCGGCGAGGAGCGCGCCGCCGTAGAGGGCCGCGTACGCCGCCGCGAAGAGGAGCCGATCCTGCCCGACCGCGACGCCGTGAACGACCAGGCCGCGCGCGTTGAACACTTCCAGGTGCGGGAGCAGCCAGTACGCGCCCTGGGTCAGGGCGGCGAGCAGGCGCGAGGCGCCGTGCGTCCCGAAGTAGAGGAGATCCTCGGCGAAATGACCGGCGAGGAGCGTGGCCGCGGTGAAGAAGGCCGTGAGCAGCGGCGTCGTGAACGAGGAGAAGAAGACGACGACTCCCGTCACGATCATCAGCTCGGCCAGGGACAGGAGGAGCGCGCCGCCGACCGTCCAGGGAAAGGCGCCGCCCGACAGAAGGAGGAGCACCGCGGTGAGGGCGATCATCGTGGCGAGCAGCGCCGCGGCGCCGATCCAGAGCCCGGCATACTTGCCGAAGAGGAATTCCGAACGGCGGATCGGCTTGGCCATGACGGCGTAGATCGTCCGGCGGTCCAGCTCCTTGTGGAGGAGGCTCGAGCCCAGCACGATCACGACGAGCGTGGAGAGCGCCGAGGCGCCGGCGAGCCCGAAGTCGAGAACCACCTTGCTCCCCTCGCCCAGGGCGAGCGGCGCGAGCACGAGCGAGACCCCGGCGAGGCCCAGCCCGAAGAGGACCAGCACGAGGAAGACCCGCTCCCGCGCCACCTCGCGCAGGGTGTTCTTGGCGATCGCGGCGACGCGGGTCATCGGGAGGCCTCCGCGCGGCCCAGGGCGGCCATGAAATGCTCCTCCAGGGTGGGGCGACGCGGCTCCACGGCGTGCACCGTCACGTCGTGCGCCAGCAGCGTCCGCAGGACCTCCTGGAGGGCGGCCGCGTCGGCGACGCGCACGACCCACCGCGAGCCCACCGTCTCCGCCGCGTGCCCGGCGGCGCGCAGCGTCACGGCGACCCGTTCCGGGATCCGTTCCGCCGCGATCTCCCACTCCCGAACCCCTCCGGCAAGGAGTCCCGGCACCGAGCCGGTCTCGACGAGACGCCCCGAGGCCAGGATGCCCACGCGGTCACAGAGCGCCTCGGTCTCGGCCAGCACGTGGCTGGAGAGGAGCACCGTGGCGCCGCGGCCGCGCTCGTCGCGCAGAAGCCGCTTCACCTCGGCGCGACCCACCGGATCGAGGCCCGACATCGGCTCGTCCAGGACCAGGAGGGAGGGCCGGTTCAGGAGCGCCTGGGCCAGGCCCAGCCGCTGCGTCATGCCCTTGGAGAAGGTGCGGAGCGCTTTCGAGGCGTGCTGGCCCAGTCCCAGCCGCTCGAGCAGCTCCATCCCGCGGGCGCGCCGCTCCTCGCGCGGCATGCCGAAGAGCGAACCCACCAGGTCGAGATACTCCGTCGCGGTGAGATGGTCGTAGAAACACGGATTCTCGGGCAGGTAACCCAGCCGGCGGCGCGCCTCGGGATCGCGGGGATCGCGTCCTTCGATCCGGACCACGCCCGCGGTCGGGCGCGAGAGGCCGAGGAGGAT
>DASSLZ010000176.1:0-25851 GCA_035689165.1 Candidatus Eiseniibacteriota bacterium
CGCCACCGATGCACTCCGTGTCGCTCGCGCTGGACTCGCTGGACCAGCCGATCGTCGCGTTCTCCGACTTCGCATCCAACACGCTGAATGTCGCGCGAAAGACGTCCGCGGGCTGGGACCTCGAGACGGTGCCCGGCACGACGTTCGGCAAGGACACGAACCTCTCCCTCGGTGCGCAGGACGCGCCGCACATCATGTACAGCGACGGCTCTCTTCGCTACGTCACGCGGCCGGGTTCCGAGTGGGTGGTCGAGACGGTGGCCGACGGCGCAAGCGGCGCGTGCATGAAGCTGGACGCCTCGGGCGCGCCGCACGTGGCTTATGTGGGGCGCGGCGGCATCCAGTACTCGCACGCGATCCAGTGCAACCTGGTCTTCGGCCCGAATGGCATCAGCTCCCAGCGCCATGGGACCTGGATCACCGCCTATCTCGAGTCGGCGGACTTCGCGATCGCGTCGGTGAACCCGGCCACGATACGGCTGGAGGGCACCGTCGCCTGTGAATCGAAGTTCGCGACGATCGGCGACCACGATGCCGACGGAATCCCGGATCTCATGGTCAAGTTCCGGACGGAGGATGCGCTGCCTCTGCTGGCGGCCGGAGCCACGTCGCTGGCCATGACCGGACGGCTCGCGACGGGCGAGGAGTTCAAGGTGGACGGGGCGATCCGGCTGACCGACACGCCGACCGCGACCGCCGGCCTATCGCTCCGGATCCTCTCGCCGCCGGGCGCGGCACAGGTCGAATACGTGCTGGAAAGCCCCCAGGGACGGAGCGCGCGACTTCAGGTGTTCGACGTACGCGGACGATTGGTGCGGAGCTGGGACGACGCTCCATCCCAGGCGGTCCATGGGTGGGACGGCAGGGGATCCGGAGGAAGCCGCGTGGGCTCCGGCGTCTACTTCCTGCTCGCCGAAGCGGACGGGCAGCGGGTTTCGAAGCGGCTCGTCGTGAGCCGGTAGTCGCGGTCGCCGAGACCTCGCCGGCGCGAGGCAGGACAAATTAATATCTATATTAATTTTAACACATCCTGGGACGTGTTCCTTGTGCCGGATTGGCCCACCGGCTGACTGGCTCCCTCCGAAACAATTCCGGTTCCTTTTCCGTCATTAAGACGTTCTCTGTGTATAGAAAATGGGGAGCGGTGCTCCCTGTGGGGAAGGAGCTGGTCATGGCACTCATCGTTCGAAAAGAGGACGGAATCACGATCCTGACCCCGGCCGGGATGCTTCTGGGGGGCAAGGAGACCGACGAGTTCGAGGAAAAGATCACCGAGCTGGACAAGGCCGGGGACCGGATGCTGGCGCTGGACATGGGCCAGACGACCTTCATGACCAGCATCGCGATCGCCGCGGTCGTCCGCGCGCACATCAGCTATTCCAAGCGCGGGGCCCAGGTCAAGATCTGCGCGCTGGACAAGCACATCCGGCACATCTTCGAGATCACCAAGCTCACCTGCGTGTTCAAGGAAAACCTCCACGCCACGCTGGAGGAGGGGTTGGCGAGCTTCCGGGGAACGACGTCGGTGGCGGCTTAGTCACCACTCCAGGCGCGCCGCCAACCGGAACGGGGTTTCGTTCTCCACGCCCACATTCCGGTGATCCTCGTTCTTGAAGCTCGCGTAGCCCACGGTACCTTCCACGCGGAGCATGCGGCTCGGCGTCCACGTGAGCCGGGTCGCGATCCGCGCGTCGCGCTCCACGATCCCTGAGATGGCGCCGGCGTCCACCTTGCCCTGTTCGCGCGTCCAGGCGTCGCCGATGAAGCCCTCGCCCTTCCGCCGCAGCTCGCCGCGCACGCGCAATTCCCAGTTCGCGCCGTGCTCGTACGTGGCCTCGGCCGCGAACTGCATGACGTCGGGGCCGTAGACGAACCCGACCGGGAAGCCCTGGAAATCGAAGTTGTGACCGTGCCACGCGGAGTAGGTGTAGTTGTTCACCCGATTGTATTCGAGCGATAACGTGGCGGCCCGCAGGGGCTGGGGTTCTCCCGCGCCGCCTCCACCGCCCCCGAGCAGCCACCGCTCCTCCATGCCCGCCTGCCAGCCGATCATGTCCGGCTTGTAGTCACTCGAGAACGAGATGTCGTCCACCAGGAACTCGCCCCAGAGCCGGTAGCCGCGCCGCACGTTCCAGGACAGGTCCACGGCCAGGAGCACGTTGTTCTTGGAGAGCGCGAGGCCGGTCGTGTCGCCCGGGACCGCGCCGTCGGGCGCGGACTTGGGCCGCTTCTCCCAGAAGGAGTAGGGCACGATCGGGATGCTGTAGAGGAGCGCCTGGCTCGTGCCGTCGAACCGCGCCAGCTCGGTGACTCCAAGCCGCATGTCGCGGAGGTTCCACTCCAGCCGGTGCCCGGCCAGGTAGGTCTGCGGGCCGGGGTCCAGGAGTGCGACGAACGACTGACCGCGCCACTTCCGCGCAAACCCCGCCTCCAGGCGGATCATGTCCAGCGGGGGCGCCGCGTCGGAGAGCGCGAGCGTTCCGTCCCGTCCCGGGCCCCACCGCAGCGAGGCGTGCCCGACGAGGACGCGCAAGCGCGCGAGCTTCAGCTCGGCGTAGGCCTCGTCCATCCAGGAGTTCAGGTCCACCCCCTCGATGACCGAGTTCAGGCGGCCGAAGTTGGGCGTGCCGCGGCCCCCCTGCGAGGCGGTGCCCTCGTAGCCGTCGAAGACGAAGATCGTCGTGGAATCGAGCGCGGCCACGACCTGGGCGCCGACGCGGTAGTCCCGGTTGATGTCGGGACGGTTCTTGGGATCGTCCTCGTACGCCACCGAGACGTAGGGGGAGAAGGTGGCCACTTCCGTCGAGTCGTCGCGGACGGTGATCAGCGCCGCGCGCGCGCCCGGGGCGTCCGGGTCGACCAAGCGCCGCGCGCGGATCATCGCGGGATCGCCGGCCGAAGAGGGGTACTCCACGACCAGCGAGTTCAGGTACGCCAGGATCTCCTGCACGCGGAGAGGGCGTGTCGAGAAGGAGAGTGGGGCGCGGTCGTAGCTCGCCATGAGCCGCTCGAGATCGCGATAGACGGGGCTCGAGACCGGCACCCGTTCCTGGGGAAGGTACCGGGCGGACGCCGTTCCGGGGGCGAGGGCCAGCGCCGCAGCGACCAGCATCACCGCCGCGGTCAGCATGGTGGCGGCGGTCGGTCCTGCCGCCGCGGCCCTCGAACCGAGGATTGCCCATCCCTGGGCCTGGGGTCTCATGGCGGGACAGGGTAGCCGGGGCTCCTCCGGGTGTCCACGTGGGAGCGCCTACCCGATCCGGCGAGGGCGGCGGGAAGGGGGTTGCGGGCGCTCCGGAGGGGTGTAGACTCCCGATTATCCAGCCGACACAAGGGAAGCCGACCATGCCAACGCTCGAAACGTATCGTTCCGGCGACCGCGCCGCATTGCTCGCGATCTTCGACGGGAACACGCCCCGATTCTTCGATCCGCACGAACGGGAATTGTTCGCGGCGTTCCTGGACCGCCCTCGCGGCGATTTCCGCGTGCTGCGCGATGACGAGCGGACGATCATCGGCTGCGGCGGCGTCATGGTCGACGAGGACGGAACGGCCAGCATGGTCTGGGGGATGATCGCGCCCCCGCACCAGGGGACCGGGTTCGGCTGGTGGATGGCGCTGGAGCGGCTCTCCTGGATCGCGGCGATGCCGGAGGCGCGGCGCGTGATCATGGACACGAGCCAGGAGACGGCCGGGTTCTACGTCAAGCTGGGGTTCCGGACGGTGTCGGTGCGCCCCGACGGCTACGGACCGGGTCTCCACCGGCACGATCTCGAGATGCCGGTGGACGATGCGTTCCGGAAGCGGTTCGGCGCGGGCGCCAGCGGCACGGGCGCCACCGGCACGGGCGTCACCGGCGGCCGCCTCGAGCGGCCCTTCCCCGAAGCTACTCCTCCCGAGCCTCGCTCCACGCACGCCTGAGATCGCCGCGGCGCATCCGCGCCGCGCGCTCCAGGTGGCCCATCGCACTTCCCACCGAGAGCGTCAGCTCCCGATCGCGCGCCGGCACCGACTTCGCGTACTTCCGCAGGCGGCGCAGGAGCATGACCGCGTCCTGGTGCTCTCCGAGAAAATCTTGGAGTCCGGCGAGCCGCTTGGCGCGCCGCGAGGACCGGGGGCCGCCGGTGTCGCCGAAATACTCGTGCGCGTAGCGCGCGCGCTTGGCGGCGATGCGGAACGCGTGCAGCGAGGGCTGGTCCACCAGCCGCTCGGCCTCATCGTACGCCGCGGCCAGCGCGCCCATGCGCTCGGCGATCAGCCGCGGCGCGACGGTGTAGGCGGGGGAGCCGCCGGCCGGGACCTCTTCGCCCGCGGGCGCCGGCGCCGCGATCCAGGCGCGCGCCCGCTCGACCAAGGCCGCGTAGCGCTCGGAGTCCAGCCGCTCGATCAGGCGCACGCGCATCCGGGAACGCTCCAGCTCGAGCGAGTGGCGGAAGATGCGCCAAGCCGGGATCTCGAGGTCCGGGGCGTCGGCGGCCAGCTCCGCCACGTGCTGGAGCGCCACGTCGCGGTCGCGCACGCGCCCCAGCCCGCGTCCGACCCAGCGGAGATCGTCGGCGAACGCGCGCCGCGGATGATCGGGGATTGCCGTCTCGAAGAGGTCCATCGCCGTGCGCAGGCGGCGGGTCGCCACGCGCATGTCGTGGAGATATTCGGGATCGATCCCCAGGCGCGTCCCGGGCTCGTTCCAGATCATGCGCTCGAACTGTTTGGCGAACGTCTTGTGCGCGACGTCGGTGAGGCGGTCGGCGGGATGGATCGCGTAGGCGCGCTCGTCGCGCTCGGGCGCCCGCTCGCCCGCGGCGGCGAGGGCGGTGGCGAGCTTGGACGCGACGTTCGCCTCGACGCCGAGCGCGGACTCGACGGCGCGACGCGCCTCGTCGAGG
This sequence comes from Candidatus Eiseniibacteriota bacterium, assembly GCA_035689165.1. Lineage (GTDB taxonomy): Bacteria > Eisenbacteria > RBG-16-71-46 > SZUA-252 > SZUA-252 > DASQJL01. The sequence continues at coordinate 4,887 of DASSLZ010000176.1, forward strand.
GCGGCGTCCGGATTCGGCCGGGCGGCGCGCTCTTCCGGGCTCTCGCGGAGCCGCTCGAGCGCGGGCTCCTCTTCGAGGAGCTCGATCTCCACCTCGTCGAACGCGACCGGCGCCGTGTCGGACCCGTTCATCGCGTTCACGTGGTCCACGGTCAAGGAGCCGAGCGGCGTGTCGCCGCGCAGCCACCCGAAGCACTCCCGGTCGTTGCGCAGCCGGGCCCGCACGCGGAGGCGCTCCAGAACGTGGAGCCCATGGAGCGGCTGAAGAAGCGCCGCGACGTGCCCGGTCGCGAGCATCGCCCAGGGCGGCTCGCCCTCGGGCGCTTCCTGACTCCATTCGGTGCGGACGAGCGCCTTATCGCTGGTGGATCGGATCGTCTTGGCTTCCAGCCGCACCCCGCGCGCGCCCGCGCGCAAGCGCAGCGCGATCCCCGCGCGATAGAGCGCCCAGTCGTCGGTATCGAGGTAGCGGTCTTCGTGGGCGAGGGAAAGGCCCGGCGTCAGGCGGAATCCGGCCGACTCCACGGCTTGCCGCACGCGGTCGGCGCCGACTCCTTCCGGGAGCCGGAATTTGATTTCGCGCTCGATCATGGGCACGGTGTGGTCCTTGCGCGGTCGCGTCCGTGCGGCGCGTCGTTGAGGCGCTCTCGAGGCGGGCCGGCGCTCGATGCGCCGGCGGGCTTCAGTCCCGGGGCGTCAGTCCTTGGCGAGGAGGCGAAGCGCGCCCGGCTGGATCAGCCACTCGAGCGTTCCCGCCCCGGCCGCCGGCCGGTCGGGGAACGCGAGGCGCGCCACGGCTCCCTTCTTGAATTCGATCGCTGCCAGATCGCCGCCACCGACGAGCAGGTAGGACGTGAGTCCGCTCAGGTGCGGCTCATGGCCCACCACCGCGATGCCGCCGTCGCCCTGCGACGCGATGGCGTTGGCGGTCTGCTCGAAGGGCGTCTCCGGCCGCAGCTCTTCGATGATGGTGATCTCCACGTTCTTGGCGACGGCATCGCGCAGGATTTCGGCCGTCTGCCGCGCGCGAAGGAGCGGGCTGGACGCGATCCGCTTCAGCTTGAGCCCCAGCTCCGAGAGCCCCCGCGACGCCAGGCGGAACTTGTGGATCCCCTCCGGCGAGAGGGGCCGCTCGTCGTCGTCGGGAAAGGCCGGGTCTCCCCGGTCGACCGCGATGGCATGGCGCACGATGTAGAGATCCATAAGTGTAAGTGTGACAGGGGTTGAGGGGCGGGTCAACGTCTCTCGGATCGCCTGTTCTGGCCGGGTGTTAGAGTGGTTACATGAGACTCTGGATCGGTATCGGCCCGGCGGTCGCCGTGTCCGCCGCTCTGCTCGCGGGATGCGCGAAGAAGCATCAGCCCACGGCACCCACGCCTGGCTCGCCCATGCCCCAGACCCAGCTGACCGGGGTATTCGTGGGAGGCTCCGAGAACGGGCTCCTCGACGTGACCATCGATTTGGGATCTCTCGCCATGCCCGGAGACACTGTCGTGTCCGCACTGGGCGTGATGAGCAAGGATGGCGGGGGCGTCGTGAATCTGACCGGGACCTATGACACCGCGACCGATTCGCTGCGGCTCAGCGGCCAAGGCTTTGAGCTGGCCGGCCTCTACCTCGAGGGCGGAGCGCCCATCCGGATCGAGGGGCGATTCGTCGGACCCGCGGACAGCGGCAGCGGCCTGTTCACTGCGCTGCCAGGTCGCAGGCCCTCCGCGGTCCACGCCTTCTGCGCCACCTACGAGAACTCAGCCGCGACCATGTGGGGCACGCTGAATTTCGCGGTGGCCGGGAACGGCGTGGCCGGTTTCGAAGTCGTCGACGGAGAAACCGCCGTCGTCGCCGTGCAGGGTACCGCCGCGGGAACCACCGGGACGACCCGGTCGCTCGCCTTCGCCGGCAGCGATTTCATCGGCAACGGCAGCTGGAACATGTCGACGGGCCATGTCGCGGGCGTATGGGCCAGCCCGCGCGGCTCCGGCGTTTGGAGCGGCGATCTCTGCATCGCCGGAACGACGGGCTCGGAGTAACGACCTAATCCGCCGTGCCTTCTCCCATCAGCCAGGGGCGCTGGGAATCGCGGAACGACGCGAGCTTGCCTCGCTCCTCGGCGCGCATGTCGTGCAGATCGGGGTCCTTGACCGCGGCGCGCTCGTCCTTGTAGACGTAGCGGCGCATGCCGCCCGGGACGGCGTGCATGTCGGCGAACTCGCCGCCGCGGAGGCGTCCCACCATGGCGGAGCCTTCGTAGACGCAGACGCAGGTGCCGGTGTCCTCGATGATGATCGCGACCGTCGTGCCCTTGATCTCGACGGCGGCGGTCGGGCTCATCACCGCGAGCTGGGCGCCGGGGAAATTCTTTCCCGTGGTCACGCGCAGCTCGCCGCTTCGCGCGTACAGCTCGGTCCGGCGTCCCAGCCAGCGACCCGGCGGCGGCGGAAGGGTCATCCGCGTGCCGGGGGCGAGCTGCACCGCCAGCACGCCGTTGCTGCAGATATCGAGCTCGGCGTTTCCGGTCAGCTCGATCTCCGCCCCGGGGACGAGCAGGCGTCGCATCGCGTCGCGGTCGTCGAGGGCCACGGTCTGGCCGTCGACGCGCACCGTGCCGTCGCCGCGCGCGGCGGTGACCCACCACGTGGGGCCGCGGTTCAGGGAGCCGAAGACGACCACGAGCGCCGCCGCCGCCGCGAGCGAGGCCACGACCCACGCCAGCGTCGGCACGCCGCGGCGATGGCCGCCCGGGAATTCGCCGCGCTTCAGGCGCGGGGCGCCCGCCAGACGCGACGGTCCCGACTCTCCGTTGGCGCGGAGGCGCCGCACGCGCGATCCGGTCACCTCGATCGCGCCCGAGACGAACTCCTGCTTCAGGCGCTCGCGAAACGCGGGATCGGCGCGGAGCGGCGGCGCCGCGCGAAGGGCGGCGCGGGCGCGCTCGGCCTCGGGGGGCAACCGAAGCGCCTCGGCTTCCTGCCGCTCTTCGTCCTGTTCGCTCATAGTCCCGCCTTCTCGAGGGCTTTGCCCAGCTCCGACAGCGCGCGCGAGTAGCGCTTGCGCACCGCGGCTTCGTTCAAAACGGTGATCGCGGCGATCTGGTCATAGCCCAGCCCCTCGTATTCGCGCAGCACCACGACCTCGCGCAACGGCTCGCGCAGATGCCGCAGCGCCTCCTGGACCAGGCGCGCGCGCTCGGCCGACACCGCGTCCGCCTCGGGGTCCCGCGCGCTCGACGCCAGCGTCTCGGCCAGACCCGGCGTCGCCTCCAGCGAGGCCGCGGTCGCCGTCATCCGGTACGCGCCCGAGCGCCAGAGATCCCGGCACACGTTGGTGGCGATCGCCATGACCCAGGGTCCGGGGTCGCGCGCGATGTCCAGCTGGTGCGCGCCGCGATGGATCTTCAAGAACACTTCCTGTGCGGCGTCCTGTGCCGCGACGGGGTCGCCGAGGAGGCGCTTCAGGAGGGAGAACACGCGATCGAAGTAGGCCTCGAAGAAGTCTCCGAGAGCCCGTGGATCGCGCCGCCTCACGCCCTCCAGGTCCAACCCGGACGTCCGGTCGCTCACAACCCGACCGGCCGCCGCGGCACTCGCGTCCGATTCGTATACGGACGAAGCGCTCTTTTGTCCCGGGGTCCGGGAGGAGGCATCCACGCGGGGAAGCCTACCACAGGGGGTGGCCGGCCCGAACCGCCGCGAGGCTTGACCCCTGGGGCCCGGGCCCCCACCATGGGGGTAATGCCTACGGCCTCAAGGGCTTCCTTCCCGATCCGCTGCGCCGGCATGGACGTCGGCTCCAACGCCATGCGGCTCATCATCGCCGAGTTCAAGAGCCCCACCCGTTATAAGGTGGTGGAGCGGGTCCGGATGCCGGTCCGCCTGGGCGCCAGCGTCTTCAAGACGAACCGGATCGACTCCGAGACCCTGGAAGCGGCGATCGAGGCCTTCCGCCAGTTCCGGAAGACGATGGAGGGGCATGGCGTGGTCGTGCACCGGGCGGTCGCGACAAGCGCGACCCGAGAGGCCAAGAACCGGGCCGCGTTCCTGGAGCGGGTGCACACCGAGACCGGGATCGACCTGGAGCTGATCCGCGGCACCGAAGAGGCGCGCCTGGTGGCGCTGGGGGTGCGGAGCAAGCTCTCGCTGGATCGTGGGATCTCCATGATCCTGGACGTCGGGGGCGGCTCCAGCGAGATCGCGCTGGTCGGCCACGGAGAGATCCTCATGGTCGAATCGCACGACGTGGGGACGGTGCGGCTCCTGGAGCGCACCGGCCACGCCAAGCACGACAAGACGCTCCACCTCATCCACGCCATTCTCAAGTCCTCGCGCTTTCCGGTCCTGGATTCCTTCAAGCGGCGGAAGCTGGCGCGGCTGGTCGGGACGGGCGGGAACATCGAGACGATCGCAACGCTCAACCTGTCCGCCGTGGCTTCCCGAAACGGAAAGAACGCCAAGAACGGCAAGGACACGAAGAGCGAGGAGCGCCCGCCCGCGCGGCTCACGATCGCGCGGCTGCGCCAGACGCTGCACCGGCTGGCCCGGGTGTCCCCCGACGAGCGCGTGAAGCGCTACGACCTCCGTCCCGACCGCGCCGACGTCATCGTTCCCGCGGGAGCGATCTTCGAGTACGTCGCCTCGCGCGTGGGCGCCAAGGAGATCTGGGTGCCCTTCACCGGGCTCGTGGACGGCGTGCTGATCGACGTGGCGCGCACCGCGGGCGCCGAAGGGATGAAGCAGCTGGAGGTGAGCCAGACGCGGAACGCGGCGCTCGCGCTCCTCAAGAAATACGAGGCCGATCCCAAGCACGCCGAGCACGTGAGCGAGCTGGCCTGCGACCTCTTCGATCAGCTCAAGTCGCTCCACAAACTCTCGAAACGCGACCGCCTGCTCCTGGACCTGGCCGCGCTGCTCCACGAGGTGGGGAACTTCATCGGGGCGCCGGGGCACCATCGCCACGCCTACTACATCATCTCCGAGTCCCCGATCCTGGGCCTGACCGACGAGGAGCTGCAGATCGTGGCGAACGTGGCCCGGTACCACCGGAAGGCGATGCCCGACGCCGACCACGAGTGCTACGCGGAGCTGGACGAGGACGCGCAGGACCGCGTGCGCGCGCTGGCCGCCATCCTGCGCGTGGCCGACGCGCTGGACCACGACCACAAGCAGAAGGTGCTGCGGGTCAAGGCCAAGGCGGGCGACTCCAAGCTGCGACTGAAGATTCGTGCCCGGGGCGACGTGTTGCTGGACGAGTGGGCGCTGGAGAACAAAGGCGACCTCTTCCACGAAGAGTTCGGGCTGGAGCCGGTGGTGGAAAATGGCTGAGCGCGTTCCCGATCTCCCCGAGAAGCCCGACGCCGGCGCGAAGCCGGCCCGCTCGGGCCCGACGCCGGTCCCCACCGCTGCGGCTCCCGAGCGCCCGCCGATCCTCTCCGTCATCGACGTCGGCGCGAGCGGGATCCGCATGCTGATCGCGGAGCTTTCCCCCGACGGCTCGGTGCGCACGCTGGAAGAGCTGGAGCGGCCGATCGCGCTGGGACGCGACACCTTCCAGACCGGCAGCCTCTCCATGGCGAGCATCCGGAAGGCGGTGAACGTCCTCCGCCAGTACCGCGCGGTCATGGACACCTACGGCGTGCAGCACACGCGGGCGGTGGCGACCAGCGCCGTGCGCGGGGCGTTGAACCGCGACACCTTCGTGGACCGCGTGTTCCTGGCCACCGGGATCGAGCTGGAGGTGATCGAGGGTTCGCAGGAGAGCCTGCTCACCTTCGCGGCCGTGCAGCGCTACATGGAAGCGCACCCCGAATACCGCGAAGGGGAGGCGCTGCTTCTCTCCCTGGGGGGCGGTGCCACGGAATGGGCTCTGGTGCGGAATGGTCAGGTGGCGGCCTCGATCACGCACGACATGGGGACGCTACGCATGCGCGAGGTGCTGCGCGCGGACGCCGGCGACCGACGGGCGCGGGCGCGCCTGTTGCAGCACAACGCGCGCGAGATGATGAACGTGGTCAAGCGGGCGCTTCCGTTCGAGCGCGTCACGCGCCTGGTCGCGGTGGGATCGGAGGCGCGCTTCGCCGCGCGGGTGATCGCGGGGAAGGAGTCGGAGTCGCTGGATCTGACCGCGATCGCCGCGAAGGACTTGAAGAAGCTCGCCGACCAGATCCTCCCGCTCACCCCCGAGCAGATCGCGCAGGCCTACTCGGTGCCGCCCAACGAGACGGAGCTTCTGGCGCCGGCGCTCTTCGCCTATGCGGAGCTGACCCGGCTGAACCAGGTGGACCAGCTCCTGGTGGCACGCGCCAGCATGCGCGAGGGATTGGTCCTCCACATGGTGCGGTCGATCCGGAGCGGGAGCACGGTGCTCTTCCCGGACCAGACGATCGCCGCCGCGGTGAACCTGGCCCGCAAGTACGCGGCCGACGAGAAGCACGGGCTGCAGACCGCGGCCCTCGCGCGCGCGATCTTCCAGGCCACGTTTCCGCAGCATCAGATGGGGGAGCGGGAGCAGCTCCTTCTGGAGGTGGCGTCGATCGTCCACGACATCGGCGAGTTCGTCGCCTCGCGGGGACATCACCGGCACACCTACTACCTGCTGGTGCACTCCGAGGTGTTCGGGCTCTCGCAGATGGACCTGGAAATCGTCGCCAACATCGCGCGCTACCACCGCCGCGGGGTGCCGCAGGCCGACCACCCGTCGTACGCCTCGCTCCCGCGCCCGGCCCGCCTCACCGTGAACCGCCTCTCCGCCATCCTTCGCGTGGCCGATGCCCTGGACAAGAGCCACAGCCAGCGCGTGCAGGATCCGAAGATCACCGTTTCGGCCGACGAGCTCCGCATCCAGGTCGACAGCACCGAGGATCTCGGTCTGGAACGGTTGTCCCTCGACGCGAAGTCGGGGCTGTTCGAAGAGGTGTTCGGGCTGAAGCCCGTGATCGTGGAAGGTCCGACCCCGTAACGCGCTGCCGCGCCGCTCCCGACGGCGCCTGCCCCGCGATACCCTGCCCGCGCCGCCGCCCCGCGCTTGTAACTCTCGTTTTCCCTTGCAATTCCACGATAAACTGCGTATCATTTCGAACGACCTCATCGATCCCTGCATCCTGGAGGTGTGACGTGCCTACCCCGCCCGCGTCCCCTGACTCTGCGTTTCGCCTTTCGCGAATCGCGCTGTTGCTTCTCGCTGTCGTCGCCTCGGCATCGCTGATCTCGGTACGTCCCGCGGCTGCCCAGTATCTCTGGATCGACACGAACGGTGACGGCGTGAACACGAGCGCCGACGTCGTGGCGCCCAGCGGCGCCACCACCATCGACGTCTGGCTCGCCACCGACCACAACGCCAACGGCGATCCCGCCGTGTGCGCGAGCGGCGACGCCGCCCTCACGATGGCGGCCTATTACGTCGTGCTCCGGGCCACCAACGGAACCATGAACTGGGGATCGGCCACGAACCTGATCGCCGCGTTCACGACGCAGGTGCCGTCCACGTCCGACGCGACCGAGCGCGAGTTCGGCTTCTACGGCGGCGCGGGGCTGGCGCCGGGGTCCTATCACGTGGCCACGCTCTCCTCCACCGTGGCTTCGGGAACGCCGAGCATCGCCTTCGCGCCCCAGGGAGCCCTGGATCCCGGCTTCCGGACCGGATTCGGCTCCGCCTGCTCCGGGACCGACTTCGACAACCTGATCAAGCTGGGCGTCGACTTCACCGACGCGGCTGGCATCGCCTACGGCGGCGCCGCGAATCATCCGCCCGTTCTGGCGGCGATCGCCGACGTGAGCATGGGCGAGGGGGAGATTCACGACGTGCCGGTCTCGGCCACGGACGCCGACGGCGACGTGGTCACGCTCGCGCTCACGTCGTCGCCCTCCTGGGCCTCGCTCCTGAGCAGTCCCGGCGCGGGTACGGCCTCGGGCACCGTCCATCTCGCGCCCGGCTTCGAGGACGCGGGGGACGCCTCGCTCACGGTGAAGGCGGCCGACGCCGTATCGAACGACCAGAAGACCTTTGCGGTGCACGTCGCGAACACGAACCGCGCGCCGGAGATCGCCCCGATCGCCGCGATGAACCTGGCCGAAGGGGTGTTGCTGGATACGCCGATCCAGGCGAGCGACGCCGACGGCGACGCCTGCACTTTCTTCGTCGCCTCGGGGCCCCTGTTCCTCACGGTGAGCACGGTCTCCTCCTCGTTCGGGACCACGTTTGGCAACCTCCACGCCGCGCCCGGCTTCGCCGACGCGGGAACCTATGAAGTGATCATCGGCGCGCGGGACACCTTCGGCGCGGCCGACTCGACGACGTACCTGATCCTGGTGCGCGAGCAGGACCGGCCGCCCGTGGTCACCTTCCCGGGCCCGATCTCCGGCACGGAAGGGGAGCCGATCACGTTCACGATCTCGGCCACCGATCCGGACGGCGACATGGTGATGTACCAGACCGACGGGCTGCCCGCGGGGGCGCAGCTCACCGACCAGATGAACGGCACGGCGCTCTTCCGGTGGACGCCCGGCTTCGATCAGGCGGGCTCGTACGATCTCATGATCACGGCCGACGACATGAACGGCTCCGCGATCCACGGCGACGTCTCGATCACGGTGGCCGACGTGACCGATCCGGTGGCGATCGCGCGGCCGGACGACATGACGGTGATCGAGGGAGACGTGCAGGAACAGCCGCTGCTCGGCTTCAGCGCGTCGGGCGGCGCCCTCACCTTCGAGAAGGTCTCCGGACCCGCCTTCGTCTCCGTCACCACCACGGATCCGGGAACGGGCACCGCGCACGGCGTGGTCCACCTGGCACCGGGCGCAGCCGATGGCGGGGACGCCACCGTGACGCTCGCCGTGACCGACGGGACGAACCGCGACGAGACCTCGTTCGTCATCCATGTCCTGGATGCCTCGACGCTTCCCGGGCAGGCGCCCTTCCAGCCGCCCTTCATCCATCTCGGCGTCGGCCTCATCCCGCACACGGTGATCGTCGCGGACATGAATGAGGACGGGATTCCCGATCTCGTGACGGCGAACGTCGGCGCGAACACGCTTTCCATCTTCCCCGGCCAGGGCTCGCTCGCGTTCGGTACGCGGATCAATCTGGCCGCGGCCGTTCGGCCGCACACCGTCGTCGCCAAGGATTTGAACCACGACGGCCACCTGGACCTGGTGGTCTCGCACATCGGATCCAACTCCTTCGGCGTGTGGCTGGGCGGCGGCAACGGCACCTTCTCGGCGCGGCACGACTACCAGCTCAGCGGCTCGCCGGTATACCTGGGCGTCTACGACTTCAATGAGGATGGAAACCTGGACGTCGTGGCGACCGATCAGACGCACGGCGGCATCGGCATCGCGCTCGGGCTCGGCGACGGGACGTTCGGCGCGGCGACGTTCATTCCCACCGGACAGAACACGCACGGGCTCGTGGGCGCCGACCTGAACCACGACGGGCACATGGACATCGCGGCCACCAACTCCACGACGCCGGGAACCGTGTCGGTGCTCCTGGGCAAGGGCGACGGCACGTTCCAGCCCAAGATCGACTTCTCCACGAGCAGCCCGCACACCGTGTCCGCCGGCGACCTGGACCAGGACGGCGACATCGACCTCGTCGTCTGCGACTTCGACACGGGGAGGATCACGATCGCGCTGGGCCACGGGGACGGTACGTTCGCCACGCTGCCGGAGATCCCGACCGGCACGAACCCGCACGCTTCGGCGGTGGGCGACGTGGATGGCGACGGGAAGCTGGACATCGTGGTGGCGAACCAGGCCTCGAACACGCTCTCGATGCTGCTCGGCCGGGGGGGGCCCTCGTGGGCGCCCAAGATCGACTACCCCGTGGGCGCCGGCGCCCACAACGTGGCGATCGCCGACCTGGATGGGGACCACCTGCCCGAGGTCTCCTGCTCCAACATCGTCGCGAACACGGTCACGATCTTGAAGAACCGCGGGCACGTGACGCATCCGGCCCGCGTGTTCACCGCCGGACCGCGCGCCACGCTGATGCTCCGCGCGTCCGGTCCCGACTACGCGCTCCACGTGGAGTCGGCGGACGGAGCCTTCGCCGCCACCGACATCGACCTCGCCTCGGTCGAGCTGCGCTCCCCGGGCACGGGCAGCGTGGATCACATTGAGGCGGATGTCGCGAAGGGGATGACGACCGCGGATGCCGATCAGAACGGCGTGGTGGAGGCGGTGATCGGCTTCACGCGCGCCGATCTTCGGAATCTTTTCTCCGGCGTGGTCGGGCGAAAGTCGATGACGGTGACGCTGCAGGGACGGCTGGCCGACGCCAGCTCCTTCTCGGGCACGGCGACGATCGATCTGGTCGGAGCCGGCGCCCCGGGCAAGCCGGTGGCGAACGCGTCGGTCGCGCCGAACCCGCTCAATCCCGTCGGCGTGCTCACCTTCACGCTGACGCGCTCCGAGGCGGTCACGGTGCGCCTGTACGACATCCGGGGGCGGCTGGTGCGGCGGTCGATGGAGTCGAGGCCGCTGGATGCGGGGATCTACCGGATCGCGGTGGACGGAACGACGGACCAGGGCGGTCCGCTCGCTTCGGGGGTCTACTTCTTCAGAATCACGACCCGGGACGGAGACGTCTCGGGACGCTTCGCCGTTCTCAAATGAGCGGCGGCGGCGCAGCTCGCGCACGGACCCTCGCCCTTGCGTTTGGGGTCGCGGGTCCGCGCGAAGAGCCAGGCGGCGGCGGCGAGTGCCAGGCCCACCGCGATCACGTGCTGCAGGACCATGCCCAGGCTCATCAGCCCCATCCCAGGAGCCGCCCGCCCTGGAAGACCATGAACGAGGCGGCCCACGCGATCGCGTTCATGAAGAGCAGCATGAAGAGAGGCCAGCGCCAGGAGTTGGTCTCGCGCCGCGCCACGGCGACCGTGGACATGCACTGGCAGGCCAGCGCGAAGAAAACCATGAGGCTCACCGCGACGAGCGGCGTGTAGGCCAGCGCGCCCGTGCGGTCGTTGCGCACCTTGGGCAGCGTCTGCTTGAGCGACATCGACGGGTCGCCCGACCCGTCCAGGCTGTAGACCGTCGCCATCGTGGAGATCATCACCTCGCGCGCCGCGACCGAGGAGATCAGCCCCACCCCCATCTTCCAGTCGAAGCCGAGCGGCCGGATCACCGGCTCGATCGCGCGGCCCAGCTGTCCCGCGAAGGAATGGCGCAGCGCCTCGCTCGGCGGCGTGCCCGGCTTGCTCACCGGATAGGAGGCGAGGAACCAGAGCACCAGGGAGACCGCGACGATGACGGTGCCCGCCTTCTGGAGGAAGAGGAGGCAGCGGTTCCGGATGGTCATCGCGATCGATCGCAGGGACGGCATGCGGTAGTGCGGCAGCTCCATCACGTAGAGCGGCTTCGGCCCGCGGAGCACGGTGCGCTTCAAGACCGCGGCCACGGCGAGCGCCGAGAGGATCCCGAAGAGATAGAGCGAGAGCAGCGTCAGCCCCCTCAGATTCAGGATGCCGAGTACGAAGCGGTCGGGGATGAACGCGCCGATCAGGAGTGCATAGACGGGAAGCCGCGCGCTGCAGGTCATGAGCGGCGCGATCATGATCGTCGTGAGCCGGTCGTTCCGGTTCTCGATGGTGCGCGTGGCCATGATCCCCGGGATCGCACAGGCGAAGGACGAGAGAAGCGGCAAGAACGCCCGTCCCGGCAGCCCCACCGCGCCCATGACGCGGTCCATGATGAAGGCGGCGCGCGCCATGTAGCCCGTGTCCTCCATCAGGGCGATGAAGAAGAAGAGGATCGCGAGCTGGGGGATGAAGGAGGCGACCGTGCCCGCTCCCGCCAGCACGCCGTCCACCAGGAGGGAGCGGATCGGCCCGGCCGGCAGCGTCGCCTGCGCCGCGCCCGCGAGCGCGGCGAAGCCGGAGGCGATCAGGTCCATGAAGGGGGAGGCCCAGGCGTAGATGCTCTGGAACACGGCGCCCATGAAGAGCACGAGGATGATCGGTCCCAGCACCTTGTGCGTGAGTATCCGGTCGAGGCCGGCGCGCGGCGCCTGGCGTCCGGGGACGCGGCGGACCGCGGCCTTGATGATCGCCTCGACGCTGGCGTAGCCCAGGGCGGGATCCAGCGCCTGCTCCAGCGTGAGGCGATGGCCGTTGCCGTTGCCATGGCCGTTCACGTACCCGTTCGCGTGCCCTTCCACGTGCCCGTTGCCATTCCCGTTCCCGTTGCCATTCCCGTTCACGGCCGCGCGCGCGTCCAGCGCGGCGCGCAGCCGGTCGACGCCGTATCCCGTCTTGGCCGACACGGCGAGCACCGGAACGCCCAGCATCCGCTCCATCGCGGGGACGTCGATCGCGATCCCCTGGGCCTGGGCGGCGTCGATCAGGTTCAGCACGAGGACCGCGGGACGGCCGGTCGCGAGAATCTGCAGCGCCAGGTACAGCTGGCGCTCCAGATTCGTCGCGTCCACGACCGCGACCACCAGATCGGCCCGCTCCTCGGGGGCGCAATGCCCGTCGAGCACGTCGCGCACGATCGCCTCGTCGGGGGAGCGCGGCGCCAGGCTGTAGGTGCCCGGGAGATCCACGATGTCCACGTGCTTGCCCGAGGGAAGCCGGCAGGAGCCGACCTTCTTCTCGACGGTGACGCCGGGGTAGTTCGCGACCTTCTGGCGAAGGCCCGTCAGGCGGTTGAAGAGGGACGATTTCCCCGAGTTGGGGCTGCCGACGATGGCGACGCGCTCAGAGGGCATCGACATGAATCCGTTCCGCCTCCGATCGCCGGATGGAGAAGTGCGATCCGCGCACGGCCAGCTCGAGCGGATCGCCGAACGGGGCGCGCCGGATCAGCGCGACCTCGGTGCCGGGGGTCAGCCCCAGCTCCATGAGCCGCATCGCGAATTCCTTTTCCGCCAGGATGCCCCGGACCACGGCGCGATCGCCGGGGGCGAGCAGCGCGAGCGTGCGCGACGTCATGACAGCGACTCCTTTCCTCCATCCACGGGGTCGATCAGCGCTTCTAAAGCCACGCGCAGGCAGCGGCCGTGGCAGACGGGGCAGTGGGCCGATTCCGTTCCGCTCTCGCAGCGGTTCTGGTACTCGCGGAATTCGTCGCGGAACCGCTCCGCCGCCGGATGGTCGGAGCGCAGGAACGCGGTGAGGCGGAGGAAGCGCACCATCGAATCGGGGCTCACCAGATGCTCGATCATGCACGCGTCTTCCTCGGCGGTCGCGGGATCGAGTCCCAGGATCTCGCCGAAGAACTCGGTCAGCACGTCGCGGCTCCGCTCGGTGCGCGCCGCGAGGCGCTGTCCTTCCACGGTCAGCGTCACGTCGCCGTAGGGCTCGTGCTTGGCCAGCCCGCGCGTCGTGAGCGAGCGCAGCATCGACGTCACGCCGGCCTTGCTCACGCCGAGCCGCTCCGCGATCGCGCTGACCGACGTGCCGCCCCCGCGCGTCAAGGACGCGATCGCCTGGAGATAGTGGGCCATCGAGTGGGTGAGCTGCTTTTCGTGAAATCGCTTCCAGGTTTCCATGGGCACGGCCTCCGGGGCCGGAGCGACAAGGCATTTCGGTCTGCGTGGTTAAGTATGCTTAACTTTCGTCGAAAAGCGGCTCCAAGTCAACGGTACCAAAGGAGTATTCTCCCGGACCCATGACGGAACCCAAGGATACCCAGGGCCGGTACCTGGATCGGGCCATGACCTGGCTCGCATTCAACGGGCGCGTGCTGGAGGAGGCGCAGGACCCCCAGAGCGCTATCTTGGAGAGAGCGCGCTTCTTAGGCATCTTCGCGTCCAATCTGGACGAGTTCTTCATGATCCGTGTGGCCTCCATCCGGGACCGGGTTCGCACCGGCGCCGACCAGCGCTCCGCGGCCGGGCAGACGCAGGCCGAGCGGCTCACCTCCGTGCAGGCGCGCGCGCGCGAGCTGACCGCCGCGGCGTACACGCTCTGGGAGCAGGGGATCGTTCCCGGACTTCGGGACGCCGGCATCCGGTTCCTGCGCGAATCGGAGCTCGAGCCCAACGAGCGCGCGTTCGTGGACCGGCTCTTCATGCGGGAGCTCCTCCCCGTGCTGACGCCGGCGGCCGTCGCCGAGGACACGCCCTTTCCGCGCCTTTTCCACCTGGCGCTCCATCTCGCGGTCCTGCTCGCCAAGCCCGGCGAAGAGGAGCGGCTGGCCGTGGTGCAGCTGCCGCGCACCGGCACGCGGTGGGTCCAGGTGAGCGGCGGAGCGCGCGCCGACGGACAGACGCCGGCGCAGCGCTTCATCCTGATCGAGGAGGCGGCGCGCGCGCACCTGGGGGAGCTCTTCGCCGGGTACGAGGTGCGCGAGGCGGTGGCCTTCCGCGTGACGCGCGACGCCGACTTCGCCACCGACGACCAGGAGGAGGAGAACCTGGTGGACGCGGTGCGCCAGGTGCTGCGCCAGCGGATGCGCGGCGATCCGGTGCGGCTGGAGATCGCGCGCGAGGCGAGCGACGCCGTCGTGGAGCGCCTCCGGATCGCGCTGGAGCTGGAGGAGCGCGAGGTCTACCGCGTGTCCGGGCCGCTCGACTTCCGCTTCCTGATGGATTTCGCGCGCCAGCCCTCGCTCAAGGCGCCGCGCGCCCCGGCGTGGCCGCCGCAGCCCGTGCCCGGCGTGCCGCCCCTGGACGGAATCTGGGACGCGATCCAGGAGCGGGACATCCTCCTCTTCCATCCCTACGAGACGTTCGAGCCGGTGCTGCGGTTGTTGGTGCTCGCGGCCGAGGACCCCAGCGTGCTGGCGATCAAGCAGGTGCTCTATCGCACGTCGTCCACGTCGGAAGTGGTGAACGCGCTGGAGCGCGCGGCGGAGAGCGGGAAGCAGGTGACGGTGCTGGTCGAGCTGCAGGCGCGCTTCGACGAGGAGCGGAACGTGAACTGGGCGCGCCGTCTGGAGGACGCCGGCGCGCAGGTGCTCTACGGGCTGGCGGGCTTGAAGACACACGCCAAGGCGCTTCTCATCGTCCGCCGCGGCCCGGGGGGGATCGAGCGCTACGCCCACGTCGGCACCGGCAACTACAACGAGCGGACGGCCGCCGAGTACTCCGACGTGGGACTCCTCTCGGCCGACGAGGATCTCTGCGCCGACCTGACCGGCTTCTTCAACGTGGTCACCGGCTACTCGGAGCCCTTGCCGTGGCGCCGGATCGAGATGGCGCCTCTCGGGCTCCGCTCGCGGCTCCTCGCGTTGATCCATCGCGAGATCGCGAAGGCGACGACGGAAGAGCCGGGGCTGATCCGCGCGAAGATGAACGCGCTGCTGGACATTCCGCTCATCGAGGCGCTGTATGAGGCGTCGAACGCGGGGGTGCGGATCGACCTCAACGTACGCGGCTCGTGCCTTCTCCGTCCCGGCGTGAAGGGGATGTCGGAGAACGTCCGCGTCGTGAGCCTGGTGGACCGGTTCCTGGAGCACGCACGCATCTTCGAGTTCCGAAACGGCGGCGACGTCGAGACCTTCATCGCCAGCGCCGACTGGATGCCGCGCAACCTGGACCGGCGCGTCGAGCTCATGACGCCGATCGTGGATCCGGAACACCGCGCCCGGCTGGGCCGTATTCTGGACGCGATGTTCGCCGACAACGTGAAGGCGCGTGAATTGAGGTCGGACGGATCGTACGTCAAGCGCGACGGGAGGAAGAAGGCGACCCGCGCGCAGGAGCTGTTCTGGGAGGAGGCCCGCGCGGCCGCTTCCCGGACCGAGGATCCGGATCGCAGCGTGTTCCAGCCCTTGCGGCGGGCTCCGAACGCGGGCTGATCCGGCGCGCGGAGCGGGCGCATCCGGCCCGCCTCCGCTCATCGTGTCCCACTCGAGGGGGAGGGTCGCATGGCGAGCTGGGTGAACCGCGTGATCGGAGCGGCGCAGCTGCGCTCCGCGACGTACGAGGAAGTCGAGGCGGACAAGTCCGCGAACCTCCAGGCGCTCGGGGTCGTGGTGCTCTCCGCGATCGCCGCGGGGTTTTCCATGGCGCAGGGCGGCGGACGCGCGATCGGCGTCGGGATCCTGGCCGCCCTGGTCGCGTGGGTGCTCTGGTCGGCGCTCACCTGGCTCATCGGGACGAAGTTCCTGTCCACGCCGGAGACCCACGCCGACATCGGCGAGCTGCTGCGCACCACCGGCTTCGCGGCGGCTCCGGGGATGCTCCGCATCTTCGGCGGCATCCCGGTCGTCGGCTTCGTCTTCAATCTGGTCGCGGGGCTCTGGATGCTGGCGGCCTTCGTGGTCGCGGTGCGGCAGGCACTGGACTACCGGAGCACGGGGCGGGCCCTCTTGGTATGCGGGATCGGCTGGCTCGTCTGGTTCGCCGTGATCGCCTGGACGTTCCTCCTGCTGGGCGCTTCGGTGGCCGGATTCCAGGCGCTGCGGGGAAACATCCAATAGACGAAGGTCAGTAGCGCACGTCGAACGCCAGCCGCGCGAGCCATTCGTTCCGCTCGCGTCCGGCGACGTGATTCTCGTTCCGCACCCGCCCGTATCCCGCGCCCAGCGAGAGATCCACGTTGTCGCGCGGCATCCAGCGCGCGTCGCCGAACACTTCGCGACGGCGCTCCACGATCCCGGTGAGCGAGGCGTTGCTCACCGGGCCCGTCCCCTCGAGAAAGGCGTCGCCCAGCCTTCCCTCGCCGTGGTTGGTGAAGTCCCCGCTCCAGCGGAACTGCCAGTCGCGGCTCCAGTCGTAGACCGCTTCGACGAAGACGTTCTCCACGTCGGGACCCAGCGCAAAGCCCAGCGGGCGGTCCCGGTAGATGAAGTTCTGCCCGTAGTCGACCGAGTAGGTGAAGTTCCGGACGCGCGTGTACTCGCCGAGCAGGCGGATCGCGCGCGCGCCGAACGGCCGGTCGCTTCGCAGCCCGAGCTGCCAGGCGAAGCGGTCGGGCATGGTCCGGTCCTCGGTGGTGAAGTCGTCGACGAGCAGCTCGCCCGTGAGGGAGACGTCGCGCGTGGGGCGCCAGGCGAGGTCGGCCGAGGCCATGACGTTCGCGCGCTCCAGCCCGCGCAGCGAGTCGCTGGAGACGTCGCGGATGTGGATGCGCTCCACGATGGCGTAGGGAAGGATGCCCAGCGCGTAGACCAGGTCGACGTTGTCGCTCCGGTACCGCACCGCCTCGCCCAGTCCCACCGTGAGCGCGCGCGAGACGTTGGCCTCGATCCGATGCGCGGCCAGATAGCGCCGGTCCACGCGCGATAGCTGCCCCGTGACGGCGGACGCGGTCACGCGCCCGCCCAGGCGCACCGAGTGGTAGAGGAATCCCATCGGTCCGGCCGCGTCCGAGAGGAGCAGCGTCCCGCGCCGGCCCGGCCCCCATCGGAAGTCGTCGTAGCCCGCCGCCACCGTCAGGGCGCCCGCGCGCGCCGTGATCTCGGCGCGGAGGACGGCCGTCTCCAGATCGGTGTGCGCGATGACCGCGTCGATCCAGTCGCGCGCCGAGCGGACCCGCGTGACGCCCAGCTCCTCGAAGGCCGCGAACGCGGGCCAGAGCTGGAGCGACATGCGCGCGCTGGCCGAGGACTCGTCGCGGAAGCGGTAGTGCGGGTCGCGCCGCTCCTGATAGTCGCCGCGCAGGTGCCCGGCGGCGGCGAGGCGGAACCGCTCTTCGCGAGGGCCCGCGTCGACCAAGGGGCCCGTCTCCGGCTCGGCCGGGGGCGCGCCCAGGTCCGTCAGCTCCCGCGCCAGCTCGCGCTCGAGCCGCTGGAAGTGAAGGTCCGCGGCGATCGTGGAGTCCAGGCGCTCTGCCCGCAGCAGCGCGCGCGCCACGTCGATCCGCGCGAGGGGCCGCGAATACACCGCGATGGAATCGAGCCGTCCTCGCGCGGCGAGCGCCTCGATCTCCTCGTAGGCGAAGTGGCGGACGGGGAGGAACTCGGCGGGCTCCGCCCTTAACCCGGGCGCGATGCCGCCCAGGGCGGCGGCCAGAGCGGCGACCGCCAGCAATCCCGCCCGGGTGTCCCGTTTCGTTCGCTCGCTCATCGCCGTCCCCTCCCGGTCAACGTGCCGCCCCGTTCCCGCATCCAACCGAAGGGGCCGCGCCAGGGTAGTGGAGCGGGGGCGGCGTATGTAGAAAGTTCGACATAGTGTGACATGAACGATGCAGCCGCGACACGGGACCGCGCTCCTAAACGGCGCGGCGGCAAAGGGTTCTTGAATGGCACATCGCCTGCTCGGAATGCCGGACGTCTCACGGTTCTCACCTTTCGCGAAAGGGAGGAGTCCCATGCAGCGCACCACCATCATCACCGCCGCCATCTTCGCGGGGGCCCTGGCTACTGCCCCGTGGAGCGCCTCCGCGGGTCCCCTCGACTACCAGGGGCTCGCGTTTCAAAGCCAGGGTAGCGGCGCCAACTCCGTCCTGGCCGGAGTGGAGACCGGGAACGGCGACGCTGTTCCCGTCTTCGCCTCGACCTCGTCGTCCTCGTTCAGCGAGCGTCCCATCTACCGGCGCCGGCCCTATCGCGATCGCTATCGCGACCGCTACGACGACAACGACCAGCCCCGCTACTTCGGCGCGTTCGGCGCCGGCACGTTCGATCCGGATGACCAGCCGGGCAACGGCCTCTGGCTGAACGGCGAGCTGGGCAGCGAAGTCGGCGACGCCCTCGATCTCGGCGTTCGCGTGAACTGGTATCACCGCCAGTCGGACAATTCACAGGTCGTTTCCACCTACACCGACGAGGCCGGCAACGTCCACGAGCGGGTCCTCGACACGAACAACATCGAGACGAACCTCGTTCCGCTGATGGCCATTCTCCGCGTCCGCTTCCCGGTTTCCCGCGACTTCCAGCCCTATGTGGGCGGCGGTATCGGATGGGAGTGGCTCACGGTGAGCGGCACCGACTCGACCGGCTTCGACTTCCAGGACGACTACGATGGATTCGGCGGGCAGGTCTTCGCCGGGCTGAACGTCGGCGTGTCGCCGACCTTGAACCTCTACGGCGAGGCGCTCTGGAACAAGAGCACCGTGTCGGCGCGCTTCTTCGATCCGTTCGTGGGCGCCACCATCAAGGACGAGATCGACATGGACGGCCTGGGATTGCACGGAGGACTTCGCTTCAGCTTCTGAGACCACGCTCCGATCTTCCGGTTCTAGTGGCCCCCGCGGGCGCGGTGCGGTACGTTTCCGGCTGGATTCCGCGGGACGAAACGCGCCGCCCCCGACGGGGGCGTCGTTTGGAAGCGAACCAGGAGGTGGGATGATGGATCGGAGCCTTACCCGGAGAACGGTGCGGGTCGCCGCGCTCGGGGTCGCGCTGGTCGCGATCACGGGTCTCGCGGCGACCGCGCCGCGCGCTTGGGCGCAGACGTCCAGCACCAGCGCGCGCACGGAAGACGTTTCGCTCGGCTTCAAGGGAATGGGCGCCCGGATCGGATTGGTCGACCCCGAGGGCGCGAGCAGCACGGTGGACCTCGGGGTTCACGTCGACGCCGGCGAGTTCGCCCGCAATATCCATCTGCAACCGATCGTCGAGTACTGGAGCGTGGGGCAGGACGTTACGATTCTGAGCAGCACCTATTCCGTAAACTCTAAGGATTTCTCCGTAGGCGCAGACATCAACATCGATTTTCCGCTGCAGGACAGCCGGGTAACTCCCTATGCGGGTGGCGGCCTGGGGCTGCACTGGCTGAAGGAGACCAATGACGCTCCCGGCGGGGCGGAATTCTCGGACACCAAGCTCGGTCTGAATCTCCAGGGCGGCGTCCGGACGGACGCGATGCCGAATCTGGCTCTCTTCGGTGAACTGCGCTATAACTTCGTCTCGGATGCCAATCAGTTGAAGATCCTGGGCGGGTTTACGTACCGGTTCATCTACTAGGGACGGCGGAGGAGCCATGGACAGCTTGAGACGGCTTGGAATCGTTGCATTTTCGCTGGCGGTGGTCGTGGGCGTTTCGGCCTGTCAGAAGAAGCAGACCGAGACCTCGACGTCCGCGAGCGACACCACCATGAGCGCGGAAAGCCCCTATCCCGTCGAGGAGACGCCGCCGGCCGCGACCACGACGCCTCCGGCGGAGAACCCGCCCGCCACCAGCGGGACCAGGACCACGACGCACACCACCACGCCGAAGACGACCCACTCGAGCGGCACGACCACGGCGTCGAAGGTCACGGTGCACATCCCCGTGGGCACGACGATGGACCTCGTGATGGTGACCGACGCGAGCACCAAGACGGCGAACATCGGCGATCCGATCGAAGCCAAGCTCGCCGCCCCGCTCGTCGTCGACGGCAAGGTCGTGGCCGAAGAGGGCTCCGTGGTGCGCGGCAAGATCTCGGACCTGAAGCGCGCGAGCCACGCGAAGGACCAGGAAGGCCGTGCCTTCCTCAAGTACGACTTCACCTCGATCGAGACCGTGGGCGGCACGAAGTCGCTCAACGCCACCGTGACGAGCAGCGAGGGCAAGGAGCTGGAGGCCAAGTCCACGAGCACGCGTGACAAGCTTCTCATCGGCGGCGGCACGGTCGCCGGCGCGGTCATCGGCAAGGTCGCCGGCGGATCCACCAAGAGCACGATCATCGGCGCCATCGGCGGCGCGGCCGTCGGAGCCGGTGCCGTGGCCGCCTCGAAGGGCCACGAGCTGGAGATCCCGGCGGGCAGCAAGGTCGTGCTGAAGACCGAGGAGCCGATCACGGTCATGATGGCGAAGTAGCGAACACCGCCTCATCCGGAACGCAGACGCCCCCGTGGGAAGCCTCCCGCGGGGGCGTTTTGCCTGGGATCTCCGGCCCGGGCGCCGGCCCCGGCCGCCTTGACACACCCCGCCCCCAGACCGATACTCGCGCCCGACCCACACTTACAGCCGCGGATCCAGGAGCGACGAATGGACGCCAGCCAGGCATTGCTGAAGGAATTGTGCGAGGGCTTCGGCCCTCCGGGCCACGAGACCGAGATCGCGGGGATGATGAAGAAGCACCTGCGCGGTCTCGGGGAAGTGACGCAGGATGGGCTCGGAAGCATCATCTGCAAGAAAAAGGGAACGGCCGATCA
>DASSLZ010000177.1:0-14502 GCA_035689165.1 Candidatus Eiseniibacteriota bacterium
GTGCGCACCGCCTCGCGGACGTACTGCTCGAGATGCGCCTCGGCGTAGACGATCGCCATGGCGCGGCCGCCCAGGACGTACGAGGGGCGCACCAGCACGGGATAGCCCACGCGGGCGGCGACCTCCTTCGCCTCTTCCAGCGACGTGGCCGTGCCGCTCTCGGGCTGCGGAATGCCGAGCTCGTCGAGAAGGGTGCTGAAGCGGCGCCGGTCCTCGGCCAGGTCGATCGCGTCGGGGCTGGTGCCCAGGATCGGCACGCCGGCGCGATGGAGCGGCAGCGCCAGCCGGAGCGGCGTCTGCCCACCGAACTGGATCACCACCCCCTCGGGCTTCTCGCGCTCGATCACGTTCATCACGTCCTCGAACGTGAGCGGCTCGAAGTAGAGGCGGTCCGACGTGTCGTAGTCGGTGGAGACGGTCTCGGGGTTGCAGTTCACCATGATCGTCTCGAACCCTTCCTCGCGGAAGGCGAACGAGCCGTGGCAGCAGCAGTAGTCGAACTCGATCCCCTGCCCGATCCGGTTGGGCCCCGAGCCCAGGATCATCACCTTGGGCCGGTCGGTGGGCGCGGCCTCGCACTCCTCTTCGTAGGTCGAGTACAGGTAGGGCGTGTGTGACTCGAACTCGGCGGCACAGGTATCCACGCGCTTGTAGACGGGGCGGATGCCCAGCTCCTCGCGCAGGGCGCGCACCCCAGCCTCCGTGGTTCCCGACAGCGAGGCGATCCTCGCATCCGAAAAGCCCATTCGCTTCGCCTCGCGAAGCGCCGCCGAATCCAAAGGCCCGGCCAGGTGCTCTTTCAGGTCCGCGATCTGCTGGATCTGGTCGAGGAACCACGTGTCGATCCCCGTCATCCGGTGGATCTCCTCGTGGGTCCACCCCTGCTCCAGGGCGCGCTTCACGTAGAGGATCCGGTCGGGATCGGGCGTCAGCAGCTTCTCGCGGATGCGCGCGTCGTCCAGCTCGCGGCCGCCGAAGCCGCCGCTTCCGGTCTCCAGCCCGCGCAGCCCCTTCTGCAGCGCCTCCTTGAAGGTGCGGCCGATCGCCATCACCTCGCCCACCGACTTCATCTGCGTCCCCAGGCGCGGGCTCGCGTCGCGGAACTTCTCGAACGCCCAGCGCGGGATCTTCACCACGACGTAGTCGAGCACCGGCTCGAAGGAGGCCGGGGTCACGCGGGTGATGTCGTTCTTGATCTCGTCCAGCCGGTAGCCGATCGCGAGCAGTGCCGCGATCTTGGCGATCGGGAAGCCCGTCGCCTTGGACGCCAGCGCCGAGGAGCGCGACACGCGCGGGTTCATCTCGATCACCACCAGCCGCCCGGTCGCGGGGTCGACCGCGAACTGGATGTTCGAGCCGCCGGTCTCGACCCCGACCTCGCGGATGATCGCCCGCGCGGCGTCGCGCATGACCTGGTACTCGCGGTCGGTCAGGGTCTGCGCCGGCGCCACGGTCACCGAATCGCCGGTGTGGATCCCCATCGGATCGAAGTTCTCGATGGAGCAGACGACCACGAAGTTGTCCGCGCGGTCGCGCATCACCTCGAGCTCATATTCCTTCCAGCCGATGACCGATTCCTCGATCAGCACCTCGTGCACCGGGGAGAGATCCAGGCCGCGCGTCGCGGTCTCCTCGAACTCCTCCTCGTTGTAGGCGATCCCGCCCCCGGTGCCCCCCAGGGTGAAGGAGGGGCGGATCACGGCCGGGAGCCCGGTCACGGCCAGCGCCGATCGCGCCTCCTCCAGCGTGCGCGCGAAGCGGCTCTTCGGCACGTCCAGACCGATGCGCGCCATCGCCTCCTTGAAGAGGCGCCGGTCCTCGCCCACCTCGACCGCGCGGCGACTCGCGCCGATCAGGCGGATGCCGAGGCGCTCGAAGACGCCGCGCTCGGACAGCGTCACCGCCAGGTTCAGCGCGGTCTGCCCCCCCACCGTGGGCAGCACGGCGTCGGGGCGCTCGCGCTCGAGGATCGCTTCCAGCACCTCGGGGGTGAGCGGCTCGACGTACGTGCGGTCGGCGTACTCGGGGTCGGTCATGATCGTGGCGGGGTTGGAATTCACCAGCGAGACGCGGATCCCCTCGCCGCGAAGCGCCTTCACCGCCTGGGTGCCGGAGTAGTCGAACTCGCACGCCTGCCCGATGACGATCGGACCCGAGCCGATCACCAGCACCGACTGGATCGAGGGATCGCGCGGCATGCTAGGCGCCCCCCTGGAGCAGCGGTCCCGTCGCGCCGACGGCGCGCCGCTCGGCCATCGCCCTCGTGAAATCGCGGAAGAGGTAGTGGCTGTCGTGCGGCCCGGGGCTGGCCTCGGGGTGGTACTGGACCGAGAAGACGGGGAGATCGCGGTGGCGGAAGCCCTCGACGGTGCCGTCGTTCAGGTTCACGTGCGTGAGCAGGTAGGCGCGATCCTCGAACAGAGACATGTCCACGGCGAAGCCGTGGTTCTGCGCGGTGATCTCCACCTGCCCCGTGGCGACGTTCTTGACCGGATGGTTCCCGCCCCGGTGCCCGTACTTGAGCTTGAAGGTCTTCCCGCCGCAGGCGAGGCCCAGGATCTGGTGCCCCAGGCAGATGCCGAACACCGGGCGCCCCGACGCGATCAGCCCGCGCGACGCCTCCACGGCGTAGTCGCACGCCTCGGGATCGCCGGGCCCGTTGGAGAGGAAGATCCCTTCCGGGTCGAGCGCCAGCGCCTCGGCGGCGGTCGTCGCCGCCGGGACCACGGTGACCGTGCACCCCGCGTCGGTGAGCAGGCGGAGGATGTTCCGCTTCATGCCGAGGTCGTAGGCCACGACATGGAAGGGGCGCTCGACGCCGTCCTTTGCCGCGCCGCCGTCGCGAGCCGGCTCGTAGCGATAGGGCTCCGCGCAGGTGACTTCGCGCGCGAGATCGGCGCCGATCATGGCCGCCGCGCTCTGCGCCTTCTTCACCAGTGACGCCGGATCGAGGTCGAGCGCCGAGATCACGCCGCGGCAGGCGCCGCGGCTTCGGATGTGGCGCGTCAGCTTGCGCGTGTCGATCTCCGCGATGCCGACGATTCCCGCCTCGTCGAGATAGGCGTGCAGCTCGCCCGAGGCGCGCCAGGAGCTGGCCGCGGTGGAGATCTCGCGCACGACGAATCCCGCGACCTGCGGGCGCGCCGACTCGACGTCCTCGTGGTTGATGCCGTAGTTGCCGATGTGCGGGTAGGTCATCGTGACGATCTGCCCGCGATAGGAAGGATCGGTGAGGACTTCCTGGTAACCGCAGAGCGCGGTGTTGAAAACGACTTCACCCGACGTCTCACCGATCCGCCCGAAGCTGTTGCCGAAAAAGACGATGCCGTCCTCGAGGGCGAGCACAGCCGGACGGCGGGCGTGGGTCATCGGGTGCCGATGGTCTCCTTTCGGGAGCGGATCGCGCGGGAGCGGGATCCGCGCTGCGCGGAAATCTATCGCACGTTGGATGCGCCCGCAATGGCGCAGGAGCGGCCGGCGCCGATTTTTCGTTCCGGCGGCCTCCAGCCTGTCACCGCGCGGCGGCGCGGACGTATCCTTGGCGAAAGGAGGAGCACGATGCGAAGCCGAAACCCGATCCCGTTCCTCGCCGCCACGATCCTGGCGGCCACGATGTCGATCCCGATCGCCGCCTCGTCCGCAAAGGCCGGGTCGGCGGGTTCTCCCAAGCCCGTCGCGGCCAAACAGGCCGTCGCGCGGCGCGACACGGGAGCCATCCGCGTCTATTCCGCCTCCAAGGGAGGGTTCGTCATGACCGAGAAGGTGACCAAGTCGGACGCCGAGTGGAAGAAGCAACTCACGCCCGAGCAGTACCAGGTCACGCGCAAGGCCGGCACCGAGCGCGCCTTCGCGAACGCCTACTGGAACAACCACGACAAGGGGATCTACCGCTGCGTCGCCTGCGGCAACGACCTCTTCACGTCGGAGACCAAGTTCGACTCGGGCACCGGCTGGCCCTCGTTCTGGAAGCCGATCGCCCTGGAGAACATCGAGGTGGGAACGGACATGACCCTGGGCATCGCCCGCGACGAGGTGAAGTGCGCGCGGTGCGGCTCGCACCTGGGACATGTGTTCGACGACGGCCCCAAGCCGACCGGGCTCCGCTACTGCATGAACTCGGCGGCACTGCAGTTCGTGAAGAAGGGGTAGCCCCGGAAGGGGCTTCCCCGCTTCACCCCTCATCACTCCCGAAACGCTCGAGCAGCTCGACCACCTCGTCGTCGCTCACCTGCCGGAAGTCGTCGAAGAAGGCTCCGACCGCCACGAAGGGCTCGGGCGTGGCGAGCACCACCACCTCGTCCGCCTCGCGCGCGAGCCGGGCCGCCGCCGGCGGCGGCGCGACCGCGGCCGCCGCCACCAGCCGCGCGGGCCCGCGGCTTCGCACCAGGCGAAGCGCCGCCGCGAGCGTGGCCCCTGTCGCGATCCCATCGTCCACCACGATCACGGTGCGCCCGGAGGGATCCACCGGCGCGCGGGCCGGCGTGTAACGCGCTCGCCGCGACCGGAGCACCGCGGCCTGCCGTTCCCGCTCCCGCTCCACGTAGGCCGCGTCCAGCCCGAGCTCATCGGGGGTACCGTCCAGGGTCACGCGGCCCGTCTCGTCCACCGCGCCCACCGCGAGCTCGGGCTGCCCCGGCGCGCCCAGCTTCCGCACCAGCGCGACGTCCAGATCGCCTCCCAGCCGGTCGGCGATGATGGCGGCCATGACCACGGCGCCCCGGGGACTGCCCAAAACCAGCGGTCTCGATCCCCGGTACTTCGAGAGCTTCGCGGCAAGCAGCCGCGCCGCCTCCTCCCGGTCACGGAACATGCCTCCAAGGTACCCCTTCCGGAGGGCTCCCGGACAAGGTACCGTCGCCTCGTCTTATCAAGCGAACCGGAGCCTGGCTCGCAGGAGGTCCGATGAACGTTCTCGTTGCGGTCGACGACTCGCCCTTTTCCAACGCGGCGCTGGAGTACGTGAAACGCTTCACGTGGCCCCCCGATACGGAGTTCCTCGTGGTCTCGGCCTGCCCCCCCGTCTGGCTCGGGCCGGGCGAGGCGGTGGCAGCCGACGCGATCGTGGAGCTGAACCGGCATCAAGAAAGCTATCACCGGGAGACGGCCGACAAGGGCGCGGCCCAGCTCCAGGCCGCGAAGCTCCGCGCCAAGGCCAAGCTGCTCCAGGGCGATCCGCGGCATGCCCTGCTGGACGAGGCGCGCGCGTCGAAGGCGGACCTGATCGTGGTGGGATCGCACGGGCGCTCCGGCGTGGCGAAGCTCCTCCTGGGAAGCGTCGCGTCGCACGTGGTGTCGCACGCGCCCTGCAGCGTGCTCGTGGTCCGGTCCGGAGCCAAGTAAGCCGCGACTCGCCGCTACGCCTTTCGCTCCTCCGGCGGACGCACGTGGCGGAACGCCGCGTAGAGCAGGCCGTCGTAGGCGATCTTCATCCCCGCCCCGATCATGAGCGGCGCTCCGAGTGAGCCTCCGCGCATGAAAAGTCCCGCGAACGCCGGCGCCACGGCCCACATCGCCAGCCGAACCAGATGCGTCACCCCCGACGCCGCCGTCCGCTCCTCCGGCCGCACGACCGCCATCACGTACGACTGCCGGGTGGGAACGTCCATCTCCACGAGCCCCTCGCGCAGCAGGAAGAGAACGGCCGCGATCGTGAACGTGGGGGCGAACGGCACCGTGAGGAGAAGGAGGCTCGAGGGGATGTGCGTGAAGACCATCGTGTTCACCAGCCCGATCCGCTTCGCGAGCCAGGCCGCGCCCACGTGCGAGGCCGCGTTCAGGAGTCGCGCCCCGAAGAAGAGCGCGCCGATCCCCTCTTCCCGAACGCCGAAGCGGGCGTAGAAGAAGTAGGAGAGGAGCGCGCTCGTCAAGAATCCCCCGCCGAGCGCATCCAGCGAGAAGAGCGCCGAGACCCGCGTGACGATGCGCCGCGTCTCGGGCGAGAGGCGGACCCGCGCCGCGGGAGCCTCCGCCTCGACCTCGCGTCCCAGCCGCGTGTAGAGGAGCGCCGTGACCGCGAGGAGGAGCGCGTAGATTCCGACCGCGGCGCGCATCGAACCGTCCGCGGAGAGGTGGCCGGCGCGAAAGAGGGCCGGAACCCCCGCGGCCAAGGCACCCAGCGCGTGTCCCGCGTCCTGAACGACGTTGTACCAGGCGAACACCGCCGTGCGGTTCTCGGGAGCGGCCGTGGCGGGAAGGATCGCCTGGTCCAGGATCATCGAGGCGCCGCGGTCGCGGCCCATCCCGTTCAGCATTCCGAAGAAGGCCGCGGCGGCGATCACGAGCGGCTTCGCGGCCACGGCCACGACGGCGCCCCCGGCGGCGCCGAGGATGGCGAGCCAAAGGAGCGTGCGCTTGCGGCCGGCGCGATCGCCTCCCACGGTGACGAGGAGCGCCGCGGTCGCCGCGCCGGCGAGCCCGGCGGTCACGACCGCGCCGATCCCGGCCGGATCGAAGCCTTGGCGCGCGAGGTAGATCCCGATCAGCACACCGATCATCCCCGTCGCGAGGGCACGAAGGAAGGCGGCGGCGTAAAGGATTCGGCGGTCGGACACGGCTAGAGCCCCGCGGCCGGAGGCGCCACGGCTAGAAGCGCGAGGTGACGAAGTAGGTGAAGGCGGCGACCGCCGCGGCGGCCGGGATGGTGAGCACCCAGGCCCAGACGATCTGCCCCGCGATGCCCCAGCGGACCGCCGAGAGCCGGCGCGTCGCGCCGACGCCGACGATGGCGCCGGTGATCGTGTGCGTCGTGCTGACCGGAATGCCCAGGTGGGTCGCGAGGAAGAGGCTGATCGCGCCCGCCGTCTCGGCCGCGAACCCGCCGAAGGGGTGCAGCTTGGTCACCCGCGCTCCCAGCGTGTGGACGATGCGCCAGCCGCCCGAAAGGGTGCCGAGCGCGATCGCCAGCCCGCAGACGATCACCACCCAGTTGGGGATGTAGAAGTGGTCGGTGGCGCCGGTCGTGAAGAGGAGCAGGGCGATCACCCCCATCGTCTTCTGAGCGTCGTTCCCCCCGTGGCCCAGCGAGTAGGCGGCCGCGGAGACCAGCTGGAGGCGCCGGAACAATCGGTCCACTTTCGCGGGAGCGCTTCGTCGGAAGAGCCATGACGTGGCCGTCATGTTGAAAAGCCCGAGGACCAGGCCCAGGAGCGGAGCGATGACGATGAAGATCGCCGTCTTGGTGAGGCCTGGGATCACGATGGCGCGCCAGCCGCCGAAACAGAGGGCCGCGCCCACCAGGCCGCCGATCAGCGCGTGCGAGGAGGAGGTCGGGAGCCCGAGCCACCAGGTGAGGAGGTTCCAGACGATCGCGCCCACCAGGGCCGAGAGGAGCACGTGGTTGTTCACCGACTCGGCGGTGACGATCCCCTTCCCCACCGTCTTCGCCACGGCCTCGCCCAGCACGAACACCGCCACGAAATTGAAGAAGGCCGCCCAGATCACGGCGAATCCCGGCGTGAGGACGCGCGTGGAGACGACGGTGGCGATGGAGTTGGCGGCGTCGTGGAAGCCGTTCAGGAAGTCGAAGACGATGGCCAGTCCGATGATGACCAGCGCGTAGGTGGAGAGCGAATCGAGGCCGAACGGTGCGCTCACGGTCCGTTCAGGTGTTCTTGACGAAGATGCCTTCGATGATGTTGGCCACGTCTTCGCAGTCGTCCGTGGTGGCCTCCAGGCGCCCGTACAGCTCCTTCCACTTGATCAGCTCCCGGAAATCCGCGGCCGTCTCGAATAGTTTGGCCGTCATGTCGCGGGAGATCATGTCGGCGTCGTTCTCCAGCTTGTTGATCTCGACCAGGTTCTTCTGAACTTCCTTGCGGTTCCGGAGACACTTCACGGCCTCGTGGATGGCCACGCACGCCCGCTCGATGATCAGGATCAGCTCGCGCGTCTCCGGCGTCAGCTCGCGCACGCGGAAGAGCGCGAACCGGCTGGCGACCCCTTCGATGTTGTCGAGCACGTCGTCGAGCGCACTCGCCAGGGCGTGGATGTCTTCCCGGTCGAAGGGGGTGATGAAGGTCCGGTTCAGGCTGTCGATGAGGTCGTGCGTGATCTGGTCCCCGTCGCTCTCGATCTCCTTGATCCGGTGCGCCTTCGCCTCCACGTCGTCGAAGTTCTCCGCCAGGTCCCGGAGCGCGCGCGCGCCCAGGAGGAGCGTCGCGGACTGGCGCTCGAAGAGCTCGAAGAACTTGGGCGTGGTCGGAAGCAGGCGCATGGCGACTGGGTATACAACGTCCGGGCGCCGCCTGTCCACGACCCAGCGCTCCCCCCCCGGCCGGGGGCCTCCCCACCGGCGTTCCGGCTTGGACCCGGCCGCCCCTGCCTGTAGGATCGCCCTCCATGCCGCGACGCCGCCTCAAATCGCTCCTTCGCTGGCTTCCGGGCACCCTGATCCTCGCCGGGCTCGCCGTCGTCGCGCTTCGAAAGGTCGAGTGGACCCACTTTTCCGAGATCGTGAAGCGGGCGGAACCCGCCTGGCTGGTGGCGGCCGTGCTGATGCAGCTGGGCACCTATCTCTGCGCCGCGGCCACCCTGCAGCGGGGGATCAAGGCCTCCGGCGTGAGCCGGAACCTGTTCGGGCTGGTTCCGCTCGGCCTGGCCAAGCTCTTCGTGGATCAGGTCGTCCCCACGGGCGGACTGGGGGGAACCGTGCTCGTCGTGCGCGCGCTGGAGCGCCGCCGCGTGGGGCGCGGCGTGGCGACCGCCGCCGTCGTCGTGAACACCCTCGCGTTCTACGCCTCCTACGCGATCGCCGTGGGCGGAGCGCTCGCGGTCCTCTGGATGCGGCACGGCATCTCGCGCGCGATCCTCTTCCTGCTGACGCTCTTCGCGATCTACGCCGTGGCGATGCCGGTCCTGATCCTGTGGATCGTCTACGGCGGACGGCGCTCGCATCCGCGCTGGCTGGCGAAGATCCCGGGCCTGGAAAAGGCGATCTCCGCCATGGAGGACGCGCCGACGTCCACCCTGCGCCACCCGATGCTCTTCCTCGAATCGATCCTCCTGCAGCTGGGCATCATCGTGCTCGACGCCTGGACGCTCGACGCGCTCCTTCGCTCCATCGGGCACCCCGCCCCCTTCCTGGTCCTCTTCACGAGCTTCGTGCTCGCCTCGATCGCCGCCACGCTGAGCCTGCTTCCGGGCGGCGTCGGCTCGTTCGAGGCCGGATCGGTGGCGTCGATGCGCTACCTGGGGATCCCGCTGGAGGTGGCCCTGACGGGGACGCTCCTCTTCCGTGGGCTGACCCTCTGGCTGCCCATGCTCCCCGGCATCTGGTTCGCCCGTCACGAGATGATGGGCGAGGCCGAGACGAACACCCGGAGCGGCCGGGAGCGGGAGGAGCCCAAAGACGTGGCCGCCCGGGGGCGGCAGCGGCGGACCGCGGGGGTCAAGCGACGCTGAGACCTTGACGACGCATCGACTTCCAACGAACCGGAAGCGCGCCCCATCTGTACTAGGGTATAAGGTGACGGCTCAGGGCGCCCGCGGCGTGCCGCGGCCGCTCCGCCCCTTCCCGCAGCACCCCGACGAAACGACACGAAGCGACCGGATCATCGAGGAGGGTTTCATGTACCGACGTCCGCACCGACGGCACCACCTGACCGCGCTCGCCGCGCTCGCGATGGCGGCGCTTCTCCCGGCTCTGGCGCCGGCCCCCGCGGCCGCGGCCAAGAAATCCGCCGTGCCGGCCTTCTTCTACAGCGACAAGCCCTCGGTGGCCACGTACAAGGCCGAGTCGGAGGCGGAGCTCAAGCAGGCCCAGGCCGCGCTGGACAGGATGGTCGGCGTGAAGGGCAAGCGCACCCTCGAGAACACGCTCGGTCCCTACAACGAGATGATGATGCACGCCGAGAACGTCGCCTATCAGGCGAACCTCATGGAGTCGGTCCATCCCGACTCGGTGTTCCGCGCCGAGGCGGAGAATCAGACCCGGGTCTCGGCCAAGTTCCTCGACGACGTCAGCTTGAACCGGCAGGTCTACGACGCGCTGAAGGCGGTGGACGTATCCAAGGCCGACGCGGCGACGAGATATTTCTACGACCGCCAGATCCAGGACTTCCGCCGCTCGGGCGTGGACAAGGACGACGCGACCCGCAAGCAGATCGCCGATCTCCTCCAGCACCTCACCCAGGTCGGGCAGGAGTTCGACAAGAACATCCGGAACGACTCCCGCTTCATCCTCCTCGACAAGGCGGACGACATGGCCGGCCTGCCCGAGGACTTCGTGAAGTCGCACCAGCCCGGCCCGGACGGGAAGATCAAGATCTCGATCGAGTACCCCGACCTCTTCCCCGTGATCCGCTACGCCAAGAGCGGCGACGTCCGCCGCCGCCTCATGTTCGAGGACCAGAACCGCGGGTATCCGGCGAACATCGCGGTGCTCGACTCGATGATCGCCGACCGCTACCAACTCGCGAAGATCCTCGGCTATCCCAACTGGGCCGAGTACATCACCGAGAACAAGATGATCGGCAACGCCCAGAACGCGTCCGATTTCATCCAGCGCCTGAACGACCTCACGATGAAGCGGGCGAGCGACGAGTACGCGATGTACCTGAAGCGGAAGCAGGAGGACGATCCCACGGCGACCGCGGTGAACCGCTGGGAGGTTTCCTACTACGGCAGGCTGATCCGGAAGCGCGACTACGATTTCGACCCGCAGGCGATGCGCCCCTACTTCGCGTTCGCCAACGTCGAGAAGGGCGTCCTGGACGTGACGTCCAAGATGTTCGGCGTCACCTACAAGAAGGCGAACGTGCCGGTGTGGGATCCTTCCGTCGAGGCGTACGAGGTCTATGACGGCTCGAAGCTCCTGGGCCGCTTCTTCTTCGATCTGCATCCGCGGCCCGGAAAGTACAACCACGCCGCGAAGTTCGGCATCCGCCAGGGAGTGGCCGGCGTCCAGGTGCCGGAGGCAGCGCTGGTCTGCAACTTCCCCGGCGGGACCCCCGGCGATCCGGGTCTCATGGAGCAGTCCGACGTGGAGACCTTCTTCCACGAGTTCGGCCACCTGATCCATGGCATCTTCGGCGGCCAGGGACGGTGGGAGCCGGTGTCCGGCACGGCGACGGAGCGCGATTTCGTCGAGGCCCCCTCGCAGCTGCTGGAGGAATGGCCGCAGGACGCGAAGGTTCTCCAGACCTTCGCGAAGCACTACCAGACGGGCCAGCCGATTCCGGCCGACATGGTCGAGAAGATGCGCCGCGCCGACGCCTTCGGGCGGGCGATGTCCTACGCCACCCAGACCTTCTACTCGGCGGTCTCGCTCAACATCTACAACCGCCCGGCGTCCGAGGTGAACACCGATGCGATCGTCGCGGCGGCCGAGCCCAAGTACACGCCCGTCCCCTCGATGCCGGGGACGCACATGCAGTGCTCGTTCGGGCATCTCGACGGCTATTCGGCGGTCTACTACACGTACGAGTGGTCGCTCGTGATCGCCAAGGACATGTTCAGCGCGTTCAACAAGTCGAACCTGCTCGATCCCACGATCGCCCGGCGCTATCGCGACGAGGTGCTGCGCCCCGGCGGCAGCCGGCCCGCGCGGGAGTCGGTGAAGGCGTTCCTG
Source organism: Candidatus Eiseniibacteriota bacterium (assembly GCA_035689165.1). Lineage (GTDB taxonomy): Bacteria > Eisenbacteria > RBG-16-71-46 > SZUA-252 > SZUA-252 > DASQJL01. The sequence goes on from DASSLZ010000177.1 coordinate 11,567, forward strand.
GGCCGGGACTACGATTTCAAGGCGTTCGACAAGTGGCTGGCGGGCGAGGAGACGGCTCAGGCGCCGGCGGCCGAATCCTCGGCTCCCGCGAGCGCGGGACACTAGAAGGGTGAAGAGCCCGGCCGATCAGGCCGGGGGCAGCTCGACGACGATGCTGAGACCGTGCGGGTCGATCGGTTCGGCCCGCACGGTTCCTTGATGGCGCTCCACGATCTCCTTCACGATGGCGAGGCCCAGCCCCGAACCCTTGCCGTCGCTCCCGTGCCCGGCCGACTCCGCGCGGTAGAACCGCTCGAAGACCTGCCCCATCTCGCCCCGGGGGACGCCGGGCCCGTCGTCCTCCACCCGAAGCGAATGCGTGGCACCGAGGCGCGATCCGGACGGGTCCACGGAGACCCGGACCGATCCGCCGCGCGGCACGTAGCGGATCGCGTTGTTGAGCAGGTTCTCCAGCACCTGCTCCATGCGGCGTCCGTCCGCTTCGATCCACGCCGGACCGGCCGGCGGCTCCCATTCCAGGCGCAGCCCGGAGTCGCCGCAGCGCTTCTGGTACCGCTCCACCGTGTGGCCGGCCAGCGCGGCGAGATCGAGGCGCTCGAGGTGCAGGGCCGAAGCGCCGGCTTCCAGCCGGGCCAGGTCGAAGAGATCGCTGATCAGCCGGTCGAGCCGCGCCGCCTCCTCCAGGAGGCCGCGCGTGTACTTCGCGCGCTCATCGGCGGAGACGCCCACGGCCGGATCGAGCAGCGTCTCGGCGAAGCCGCGGATCGACGTGAGCGGCGTCGCCAGCTCGTGCGTGATGTCGGCGAAGAGCTGGCGGCGCTGCTTCTCGTTCCGCTCCAGGCTGGCGCGCGCCTCGGCGATACGCTCGGTCATGCGGTCCAGCTGCTCGGCGATCCGGCCGATCTCGTCGCCGCTTCTGTCCTGGATCCGCACCGACAGATCCCCCTGGGCCACGCGCGTCGCGAGCGCGTCGATCGCGCGCAGGCGCCGGACCAGAAGCCGCACGATCACCAGACCCGCGAGCCCCGAGGCGAGCACGGCGAAGGGGACGAAGAGGAGCGCCGTGCGCATCTCCCAGTAGCCCCAGCCGGAGCGCGGCTGCCAGCGGCGCACCTGCACCGTACCGATCACCGAGGCGCCGCGACGCACCGGCCGCTCCGCGAGGACGTCGAAGCGGGGACGGCCCCGATCACGATCGCGGCCGCGCGCGCCCCCGAAGGCGAGGGAGTCGGAGCCGGGCGCGCGGAAGCGGGGCGGGGTGAGCGGCTCCGAGGTGTACATGCCGTCCGCGCCGCGGTAGACGATCGAGCTTCCCCGGAAATCCATGCGGTCCCGCGCGCTCGCCAGCACGACGTGGACCTTGGCGTCGGTCAGCGGTTCCGGCAGCGCGGCGATCTCGGTGGCCGCGCTCGCGGCGCCCAGCTCCGCGCGGGATCGCGCCTCCCGGGTCTCGAGCGGACGGAGGACGCCGACCGCGACGAAGATCTGGAGCAGCGACCCGCCCACGGTCGTGAGGAAGAACATCCCGGCGATGGTCCAGAAGAGGCTGCGCCGCGGACCGGGGGCCGCGGTCATGGGCGCTGCGCCGGCGCTGCCGCCGCTTTCGGGCGCGGTCACGACGCGGGCTCGGCGATCCGGTAGCCCGCGCCCCAGACGGTCTGGAGGTAGCGCGGGTTCGACGCGTCCGCCTCGAGCTTTCGGCGGAGCCGGCTCACCAGGCTGTCGATCGACCGGTCGTCCACGACACGATCGGTTCCCCACACCTGCTCCATCAACGCCTCGCGGCTGAACACGCGCCCGGGGCGCGACGCCATCAGGTAGAGGAGATCGAATTCGAGGGTCGTGAGCGGCACGGCCACGCCGTCGCGCTCGACGGTGCGCCGCGCCGGGTCGATCTTGAGGCCGCCGACTTCCAGGAGCCGGTCCCCCACCGCGCCGCTGGAGCGCCGGAGCAGCACCCGCACCCGCGCCACCAGCTCGGCCGTGCTGAAGGGCTTGGTCACGTAGTCGTCCGCGCCGATCTCGAAGCCGAGGAGCTTGTCGCTCTCTCCCGAGCGCGCGGTGACCATGAGGATCGGCGTGTCGCTCTCCTTCCGGATGCGGCGCGCCACCTCGAGGCCGTCGAGACCCGCGAGCCCCAGGTCCAGAACCACCAGCGCCGGCTTCTGACGCGCGAACGCTGCGACCGCGTGCCCACCGTCCGCCGACACCTCGCACTCGTAGCCCGCGGCCTCGAGGTTCTTCACGATGAGGCTCGCGATCCGCGAATCGTCTTCTACGATCAGGATCTTCTGGCTCATGACCTCTCCCGCCGCAAGTGAACCGCCCCTGGGACGCCCCATTCTACCCGGACCCGCGTGGCAGAAGTGTGGCGCCCCGGTGATGAGTCGGTGGCTTCCCGGCGGCGCGCCTCCCTGTCCCAATTTGCCAGTCCGCCGCCATCTCTCTGCCACATTCGACAGGTACCTTCTTCATGAACGCGTAGGAGATCGGTCGAGGGCCCGTGCCGCTCCTCGCGATGCAGGAATTACAATAAAGCTCGGAGGAACGATGTCGCTGCCGCACCCCGGCGCCGCGTCCGACGCCACCGACAGGAGAACCGCGACATGAGAACGCTCCGCTGGCTCCTGCCGCTGCTCCTCGCCGCCGCGCCCGCGGGGGCGATGGCGGAGCCGCGGCCGATCACGCTGCAGGAGGCCGTCCGGCTCGCGCGCGAGAACGCGCCCGCCGTGGTCCAGGCGCGTGGGCAGGAACGCTCCGCCGACGCCGCCAAGCGTTCGGCGTACGCGGCGTTTCTGCCCAGCTTGAGCCTCTCGGCCGGCGCCACGCGGCGCTACCCCGCGGGGGGAACCCGCGTGGATCCCCAGACGCAGCAGGTGATCTCGTCGGGAGACCCCTGGGGCTACAGCACCGGGCTGACGGCGTCCGTGGACCTG
>DASSLZ010000178.1:0-2473 GCA_035689165.1 Candidatus Eiseniibacteriota bacterium
CGCCGGAAGCCGCGTAGAGCGCGAGCGGCGCCGACGTGTCCCGCGACCCTGGTGGCCGAGGATGGATCGCGCGTCATCGCGCGCGCCAGCCGGAGCGCTTCCGCGTACCTGCCGGCAAGGATCAGGTCGCTGGGCAGCTCCAGCGATTCGCGCGCGAGAAGCTCCGGGACGAAATCGCCCGGCGCGTCGGGCCGGGCTCGCGGCGGCACCGTTCGACGCCCCTCGTCCTGGGCCACGGCGGCCATCAGATTCAGGTTGTGGCTGTGGTGCCAGTCGTAGCGGGGCTCGATCGCCTGGCTCTCGTAATAGGCGCGCTCCATGGCGTCGGCCCTCCGGAACTGCGCAACGGCTTCGGCAATCCGTCCCGCGCGGCGGAGCGCGTGCCCCCACATGTGCGCGGCGTGCGGTATCGCCGGCGCGAGGCGCGCGTACCTCTCGCCGTGAACCAGCGCGCTGTCGGCCATCCCCATCCCCTCGAAGGTGTGCGTCAGGAAATGGTGGGCCGACGCATGGTCGGGGATCAGCCGCAGCACGTGCCGGTAGTAGGCGATCGAGGCCTCGGTGCCCAGCTGGCCCCGCCCCGCGGGGCTCGGCTCCTCGGCGTTGCCACGCAAGAGGAGAAGGCCGATGTCGTCGGGATCGGACGCGAGCGCTTCATCCAGGGCCTTTCTGTAGGCGCGGAAGTTCCCATCGTTCTTGGGGTCGTCCATGGCGTCGAGCTGCTTCGCGCGGATCCCGATGCGCCGCCGCTCGCGCGGGCTCGCGCCCGACTGCGCCGCGCGGGCGGCCGCCAGCTCCCGCTCCGCGGCCGGGGCGTCTTCCAGCCCCGAGTAGGCGCGGCTCAGGCCGACGTGCGCCATGGCGAGGCGAGGATCGAGCCGGAGCGCCTGATGGAACGATCGCGCGGCTTCCACCCAGACGTAGGACTCCAGGTAGTCCAGGCCCTGGTCGTAGAAGGCCTGCGCCTCGGGCGACGTCGTGGTGACCGGCTCGTGCGAGTTGCCGATGCCGCGGCGCAGGGTGACCGGACGCTCGAGAATGGAATCCGGGACGCCTGACGGGTTGGTCGAGCCCGTCGGCCTAGCGGCATGGGCCGGCACCGCGGCGCCGAGCACGGCGACCAGGGCCACGAGGCAGAGAAGGCATCGGCGGAGCGCATCCGGGAACATGAGGAACCACCGGGTGGAAAATTAGGAACGGCGCGCGGGCGAGAAGCACCCAACCTCTCTTGGATGGATTGGCGCGCGGGCGCGATTCAGCGATTCGGCGGCGCTAAACCGATGCCGGGACTACTTCTTTCGAGGTTCTTCCAGGCCCTCGTCCGGGCGGCGGTACTGCCCGCTCCGAATCTGGCGCACCATCGAGACCAACTCCTTCGCGGCGTGCCGCGTCTCTTCCTGGAACGCCGCGTCCCGGTCCAGGTCGTCGTGGCTGGTCGCGTAGGGCTCGTAGTAGCCGACGTAGCGGTCGATCCCGGCGACCGGCCCGGCCGGGATCATCTCGAGGTCGGTCATCCAGTCCACGAGGATCCGGCGCAGGTTCTCCGCGCCGGCCGCGTCCGCGTGGACGACCACCGAGAAGGCGCGGCCCGCGAGGTGCTTCGGGTAGGGCCATCCGGCCAGCTCGATCGCTTTCGCCATGGCGGCGTCCTTCCCGCGCGTCGTCGTCGGATCGGGATTCCCTCCGTCGGCGCAGACCAGGCGGTCGATCATCAGCTTGAGCACGCTCGGCGACTGGTACCAGTTCACGGGCGTCACGATCATCACGCCGTGCGCGGCGATCCACTTGGGATAGATGTCGGCCATCCAGTCGTTCACCTGACCGAGCGCGTGGTTCGGGTAGCAGGAGCACGGCCAGTGGCAGAGCGGCTGCGCCGTCGAGACGCACGCCTTGCAGGGATAGATCACGAGATGCGCTTCGCCGGTGAGGCGGCTGAGATCCAGGAAGTCCACCTCCACGCCCGGCTCCCCGGCCATCGCCTCGCGGGCGATCTTGGTCAGGCGATAGGTCTTCGAGATCTCGCCGGGACAGCTCTGATCGGTGCGCGCCGAGGCGTTGATCACGAGGATGCGCGACGGCGCATGCGGGTCGTCGTGCCGCTTCTTCGCCTCGAGGATGCGCCGGCGCGCGTCCAGCCACTCCACCGCGAGCGGGAAGGTGGGGTCGGCGAACTCCGTGCCGGCCGGTTGGGTGCGCGGGCTCTTCCGGTATTCGTGATAAGCGTCCCACGCCACCTCGATCACGCGCTCCAGCTCGCCCGGTATCTTCTCGAACGCGGGGTCGTAGGCGCGCGCCAGGATGCGCGCCCGGAAGGTTTCGCGATCCAGATCGAACTTCTGGTCGCCCTTCACGACCCTCGGCGCCGGGGCGCCTCCGGGGCCGGCCGCCTTGCCGCTGTCGTCGCTCGCCATGGAATCAGCCCTCCTGAGGTGTCGGGAACGTCGAGGCCGGGACGCGCTCCGCCTCGGAACCG
>DASSLZ010000179.1:0-7815 GCA_035689165.1 Candidatus Eiseniibacteriota bacterium
CCCCCCGACCCCAGGGAGGAAATGATCTCGTAGGAGCCCAGTCGGGTTCCGGAGGCGAGGCGCATGCTGTCGAATCTATCCCGGAATCGCCCGCCGCGCCATGTGGACATCGGGCCGGGGCCCGCCACCTCACATGTTGTCCCGTCTCACGACGCGAGTGGGGTAGACTCCTCCGCCATGCCTACCCAGAGCGCATCCACCCGGGTCGTCGACCGCTGGGGCGACGGTCCCGCCCGCGAGGCGGACGACCTTGACCAGCTCGTCTACCTCTCGAATCTCGTCGGACAGGAACCGCGCCTCGTACAGCCCGGGGGCGGCAACACCTCGATCAAGGTCGGAGATGCTCTGCTCGTCAAGGGAAGCGGCACCGATCTGCGCACGGTCGGGCGGGAGGGGTTCACACGCCTTTCTCTCTCCGCCCTGAACGCGCTCCACATGGCCGAAACGATGCTGGATGCCGACATGATGCGATTCATGGTGCGCGCGATGCTGGCGGAAGGCCCCACGCCCAGCGTCGAGACGCCGCTCCACTCGCTCCTTCCCGCCCGGGTCATCGCGCACACGCACGACGTCGCCACGATGAGCCTGACCAACGTGAGCGACGCCATGGCGGAACAACTCGTCATGGAGCTGTTCGCCGGAGCGATCGTGTACGTCCCGTACGTGCGGCCGGGCTTCCCGCTGGCTCAGGCGGTGGGCGGCATCGTGGACCGGCTGCCGGCGGGCGCCATCGGGCTGGCCCTGGCGCATCACGGCATCGTGGTGTGGGGGGATGAGCCGCGGGCGTGCTACGCGCGATTGATCGGCGCCGTGAACGCGATCGAGGATTATCTGTCCGCCAAGCGGCGGAGTCGCCCGGTACCGAATGCCGCGCCGGCCCCGATCCCGGATGCCGGGGTTCGCAGGCGCTCGGCCGAGCTCGTGCTCCCCGTAGTCCGCGGCGTCCTCGGGTCGGCGAATCGCGTGATCCTGCACTTCGACGACGCCGACGACGTCCTGGCCGCGCTCGCGGATCCTCGTCTGCCGGCGCTCGCCCGTCGCGGAGTGGCGACGCCCGAGCACATCCTGCGCGCCGGTGCCTATCCCGCCTGGCTCGACCTCGATCTATCCGCGCCGGCCGAATCCATGGCCGAGTCGGTCCGCGCCCAGCTCGTGCGGCAGCGCCAGGACTACGAGGGCTACCACGCCCGCCACGCCGCCGCGGGCGAGCCTCCGCTCGATGACTGGGCGAAGGTCGTCCTCGCTCCCGGGCTGGGCATGATCACCGCGTTCCGGGACAAGCGGGGCGCGGTCACGGCCAACCTGTGCTACCGCGCCGTGCTGGAGACGATCGCGAACGCGGAGTCGATCGACGCGTTCCAGTTCCTGTCCGAAGCGGATGTGTTCGAGTTCGAGCACTGGCCGCTCGAGCGGCGCAAGGTGGACGAGCAGGACGCCAAGGAACGCGCCTCCCTGCTCCTTCCCCGCCACGTCGCGATCGTGATCGGCGCCGGCAGCGGCATCGGCAAGGCCGCCGCCCTGCGCTTCGCCAAGGAAGGCGCGCACGTCGTCGCGGCCGACCTCGACCGCTCGGCCGCGGAGGCGGTCGCCAAGGAGATCGGACCGGGCCGCGCCATCGGTGTCGAGCTGGACGTTCGGGACGACGAGAGCCTCGCGCGCCTGATTCGGCAGGCGGTGTTCGAGTTCGGCGGTCTCGATTCCCTGTTCTACACGGCCGGACGGGCGCCCCGCTTCGCGGACATCACGAAGCTTCGTCGCGAAGACCTGCAGCGGCAGATGGAGGTCCACTACATGGGCGCCGTTCTGGCCATCGGCGGCGCGGCGTCGGTCATGCGGCTCCAGCGCCTGGGTGGCTCGATCGTCGCGTCGGTGTCCAAGGCGGCACTGGCACCGGGGCGGGACGCCACCGCCTATGGCGGGAGCAAGGCGGCGTTGCTCCAGGCGCTGCGCGTGGCCGCGGTCGAGCTGGGCGGCGATGGGATTCGCGTCAACGCCATCAACGCCGACCAGATCGAGACGCCGCTCTTCCTGGAGTTCGTGAGCCAGCGCGCGGCCGCTCGCGGCGTGTCGGTCGAGGATCAGCTGGAGACGTACCGGCGGCGCAACGTCCTGGGCGTCTCGCTCATACCCGCCGAGAACGTGGCGGGCCTGGCGGCATTGCTGGCGAGCGAGCAGTTCCGCTATACCACCGGGGATATCCTCACCGTGGACGGCGGCCTCCCCGAGGCGTTCCCGCGCTGACGTCGCGCTACACGCCTACCTTTGACTCGATCCCCTGAACAAAGGTGAACCACGTGTGCCCGACCTGATGCGTCTTGAGCAGCTCGAGCAGCGGCGGGGATACCTCTCCGTACACGGTCATGAAGTGGTCGTCGGCGTAGTCCTGAAACAGCTTCGTCCGGGCCTCGAGGATATTGCGGTTGTGCTCGATCAGCCCTTCCGGACCTGTGTACATCTCACGCACTTCGCACTTGGTCCCATCGAGACTGATGAACCAATCGTAGCGCAGCGTGTTCGTGTCTTTCTCCCGGGTGATCCGGACCAGCTCCGCAGCTTGCCTCTTGAACCCCTCGAGGCACCCGGGGCGCACGGTCATGTGCGCGCTCATCTCCAACTTCGCCATGGCTCCTCCTCTCGCTTCGGTCGCGCGGGTAGATTCCCTGAGGATTACACGCTAGCGGGGTAAGGCGGCCCGGACCATGGGACTGAGGTATACCGGGCGGGGCCTCAGCGCTGTCGGTTGGATTTCATCGCCACCACGGTAGCGCGGGCCTTACAGCGCAAACCAGAGGCGCGCGAGCGACTCCAGATCGCCCTCCGTCCCACGGGCAGGCAGGCGCTCCAGATACCAGCGCAGGTTGCTGTACCGGTGGAGGAGCGCGTAGGCCATGCAGCGCATCGGGAGCTCGTCGTCGGGTCGTACGCCATAGCCGTCGAGCAAGGCGCCAAGAAGTCCCGGCTCGCCGCACGTCAGGAAGATCCCGGCGCAGGCCCATTCGTACTCCCGCGCGCCGCGCAGCGCATCCTCGAAATCCAAGAGACCGCCGATGTGCCAGGCACCCTCCCGGCGATCGACCAGGAGGTGCTCCCGCATCACCTCGGTGTGGAGCAGAACGCGCGATCCATCGTCCTCCGGCATCCATCGCGCCAGGAAGCCATCCGCGGCGTCCACCCACGGGGACGTCAGGTGCGTGGCCAGCTGCCGGTCGCGGCACGAGGCGCGTTGTGCCGCCATGAACTCCGGCCAGTCGATCGCCAGGGACGCAACTTCCTCAGCCGGTATCGCGTGCAGGGCCGCGAGCGCCTCCCCCACTTCGCGGACCAGGGCCGCTCGCTCGCCGGTTTCGATCTCCGGCCACGCCTCGGCCAGGCAGCGACCGGACAGACGCGTCATGACGAGGTACAGCCAGGCGCCGTGCTCGCCGGCGGCGATCAGGCCTGGCGTCGGGATGGGGAGAAGGTTCTCGATATGCGGGAGCACCGCGCGTTCGATTTCGAAGTACGATCGTTGTGCCTGCGGGAACAGCTTCACGACGTATCCGTCTCCGACGGCGAAGACCGGGACGGAACCCAAGGAGTAGCGGACGATGCCGGTTCCGAGCGAGAGCTCGCGCCGGATGGCGTCGACGGCGACTGCGCTGTCGTCTTCCTGAACGTTCGTCGGCATCGGGCACTCCGCACGAAGGCGTCGTTCCACAAGCGAGCCGATCATACCCTCTTCCGCCCGCCTCGCCGCCGTTCTAGATTGCGAATCATGGTGACCGATCGCAGACCTTCCCGCGGAAAGCTGCGTCAGGAATACGACGAGAGCAGCCGCCTCACGGCCATCGAGGTTCCCCGGTCCGACGGTCTGGCGCCGCTGTTTGGCCTGCTCGAGTCCGCTCGGGATGCCGAGGCGCGTGCGCCGATGAGTCAGGCGTGCGAGGAGTTGCTGCGTGGGTTCGCGGAGTTCTACAAGATTCCGCCGCCGAGCGTGAAGCTCCTCGGGGTGCGGCCGCACCGCACCCGGGAGGGCCGTCTGGCCTACGAGCTATTGGGGGACTACGATCTCGCGCTCACACGAGTCCGCCTGTGGACGCGGACGCCGATGATCAAGAAGTGGACGTCGAGCCGGACGATCCTGTCCACGCTGTGCCACGAGTTCATGCATCACCTGGACGTCGTCCAGCTGGGATTTCCGAAGAGCTACCACACGACGGGCTTCTTCGAGCGGACCCATCGTCTCTACCTCGGGGTCACGGGCCAGGCGTACTACCCGCTGGCGTGGCAAGCGCCGCAGCGCGACGGTTCCCGCTCCATCGACTGGCCGGCGACCAACCGCCGGAAGGCCGCTGCCGACCGCGCCGACCGCGGTTGATCCCAGCCGGTCAACACGGATGCGCGCCCGTCGCGCCGAGCGCTGCCTGCGGCACCTTCGCTCCCTTCAACATCAGCCAGAAGATGATCGGCACCTCTCCGAAGTAGAGCGGCATCATGACGCGGGTGACCGCCGCCTTGTAGGCCGGCATCGCCAGCGTCGTGACACTGCTGACGAGGTAGGCCGAACCCGCGATCATCAACAGGACGCCCAGGACCCGCGGCAGGAAGCCGGATCGTAGGACCAGGATGCCGAACGGAAAGAGCCAGAGGCCCCAGAAGCCCATGGAGATGGCGGCGCCGGCGCCGTGAAGCCGCAGAAATCCCAGGGCGAGCGCCTCCCGCTGCGGTCCCGTGAAGGCGGACAGGTAGTCGGTCCCGTTCAACAGCACGAGGGGCGCCAACCTCAAGAGCGTGTTGGCGAGAGCGACGGCGACACCGACCGACACCAGCACCACCATCAGCATCGCCTGACCCCGATCGGCGTCCCGGAGCAGCTGGTAGAGGTTCACGACCAGGAACAGGAAGAGGACGAGGGTGCCGAAGCCGAGCAGGATGTCGATGCGGTACATGAACTCGCTGGTGGTGATGTTGCGGGCCGTGGCCGCGGCATCCCCGGGGACCGTGAAGGCCGGCATCAGGAACTCGCCGACGATCGCCACGATCATGAAGAGAAAGTAGAGCACTCCCGCCCGACGTGCTGTCGCATTCCGGGTAACCATGTCATGCCTCCGTGAATTGGGGTCCATGGGGCGGCGCCGCGTGAACGGAAGAAACGCGAACGCCCTTGACGAGCAGCCAGAAGGCGAGCGGCACCTCGAAGGCGGCCATCGGCAGCCACATGAACCAGGTGACCGGCCCGTGGAGGAATCCCGCGAGACGCAGGGGAAGCCCCACGACGAGCAGTGCCGAGGCAACCACGCCGAGTACGGCCAGCGGGACGGGGATCATGCGGCCGCGCAGGAGGAGGTACGAAAACACGGCGCTGCCCACGGCAAAGAACGCTCCGCCCAGAACCGGGCTCCAGGTTCCGGCCTGAAACAGAAACCCGGCCAGCGCCTGTGCCGGCCCGGTGTCCAAGCCCTGGGTTCCTGCCGCCGTCGAAAGCCAGAGCAGCCCCAGCGTTCGCGACACGACCACGGCCGCGAGCACCCCTTCGACGACGCGACAGATCAGCCCCAGCATCGCGAGGTCCGCGTCCTCCTCGCGCGTGATGGCGTACAGGGTCGCGGCGAGCACCAGGGCCGAGAAGCCCTGCAGCAGGACAAGGACGACGACGACACCCACGGTCGCCGGATGCTGGGCCATGCTCGCGAGCCTGGCGGCGGTACCCTCCCCGTGGGTGGCCCAGCCGGACAGGACCATGCTCAGGATCCCGGCGCCGATGTAGAACAGAAACGTGAAGCCGGCGATCCGTGCGTTCATCGTGCGAGTCATGGGCGTGTCTCCCAAGGGTATCCACAGCGCTGACGCTACCCGCGGAGTGTGCGCCTGGGAAAAGGTGCGGCGGAGCCGTTTGCGACGAATGGCGGGATTCGGGGATCGAAACGAGGCGGGCGCGGACGAATCGCAACCGCTGGCCGACGGTGCTTACATCTGCCGGAACAGATGGAGGTAGCTGCGGCTGACCGGCAGGACCTCCTTGCGTCCCTTCAGGTGAATCCCGGCGGATTCGTTGTCGCCGCGCACGACGTGGTCGATGGACTTGAGATTGACCACGACCGATCGGTGCACCTGGGCGAACTGCGCGGGGTCCAGCTGCGCGGCCAGCTGTTTGAGCGGGACGCGGACGAGCGCTTCCGCGGGACGGCCCGCGTCGCCGCGCCAGGCGACTCGCGTGTACTTGGTGTCGGATCGCAGGTAATCGACGTCCTCGACGGGGATCAGGCGCAGGACCTCGCCCGCCTGGGCGCGAATCCAGCGCAGCGGCTCCGGAGCCGCGCCACCGCGCCGTCGCGCCATCTCCTCCGCGAGCTGCTGCAGCAACGCCTCGGTGTTCCCCGCCGGCTCGGCCGCCCGAAGGCGTTCCTTAATCCGCGCCACGGTCTCCGCAAGGCGCCCCGCCTCCACCGGCTTCACCAGGTAATCCAAGGCTCCCTGGGCGAAGGCTTCCACCGCGTAGCGGTCGTACGCCGTGACGAACACGAGATGGGCGCGGCGGCCGATCTGGCGTGCCGCCTCGACGCCCGACAGGCCCGGCATGTGCACGTCGAGAAAGCAGACGTCGGGTCGCAGGGCTTCGAATTGCGCGACGACCTCGCGGCCGTTGCGCGCCTGCGCGACGACCTCCAATTCGGGCCAGGCCCGCGCCAGCTGTCGCGCCAGCGCCTCGCGCAGCAGCGGCTCGTCGTCGGCGATCAGCGCCGTCGGTCCCGCGCGCTTCAGGGTGACGCCTCGCGCGCGGGGAGATCCAGCTCGGCGCAGACGCCCCGGGGCCGCTGCGCGCTCACGCGAAGCTCGGCGTCGCCGCCAAAGGCCAGCCGAAGGCGCTCGCGCAGGGTCGAGAGTCCTGTCCCCAAGCCATTCCCACCCTGCTGCAGACCCATACCGGTGTCGCTGACGCGAACCACGCATCGGTTGTCGCGCCGGTGCACGTGGATGTCGATGCGGCCCCCCTCTTCGCTGGGATCGATGCCGTGGCGCACGGCGTTCTCCACCAGCGTCAGCAGCGTCATCGGCGGACACTGCAGCGCCAGCGCGGTCTCGTCGACGTGCAGCGAGAACTGCAGGCGGTCGGGCATCCGCATATGCATCAGCTCGAGATAGGCCCGGACCAGCTGCAGCTCCTGATCGACGGTGGCGGCCGGCTCGTCCAGGCGCGGCACGGCCGCGCGCAGGTACGCGATCAGGCTCTGCAGCACCTCGGAGGCCCGCGGCGACCCGGCGTCGACCAGTGCCTGCACGTTCGCCAGTGTATTGAACAGGAAGTGTGGAGCGACCTGCGCCTGCAAAAGCCGCAGGCGCGCGTCCAGCGCCTCGCGCTCCAATTCGCTCCGTTCCAGATCGAAAGCCAGGGCCTGATGACGCGCCAGCGCGTCCTTCTGACGCACCAGCGCCGCCAGCGCGGCCCAGGGCGCGACCAGCAGGCCGAGCCCCTGCACCTCCCAGGACGGCTCGACGCCGAAGACGGGAAAGAGGAGCGTGCCGATCGGCATGGCGAGCGCGACGCCGATGACTTGCAGGACCCAGCGCGCGAGCCGCGATGGAAGCCGCTTCGGCCACTGCTCGAGCAGGCCGAACGCGAGCAGCCCGAAGAGGCCCAGAACCGAGATGCGCACGATGCCAAGGGGTCCCCAGCGGAAGCTGAAGAGGACCCCGAGGAGCAGCGAGAGGAGCAGCGTGAACCGCACGCGTCGCCAGCCGAACACCAGCGCGCGTCCTCGGGGTTTCAGGGCCAGGGCGGGGGCGTGCATGAGGTGAGAATAGTCCACCCGGGCGACGGGCGCCGCCCCCATGGTT
>DASSLZ010000180.1:0-12019 GCA_035689165.1 Candidatus Eiseniibacteriota bacterium
CGTTGAGCGCGAAGTGGAACGACGGGCCGTGCGGCAGGCCCAGAGCACCGGCGAGCGCCGGCGAGATGCCCAGCTCGGCCTCGTAGACCGCCGCTCCAGGGTCGTGGGTCAGAACGCCCGTGGCGGGGTCGTACGCTCCCGGCCTACGCCGGGGGCAACGTTGGTGTCCGGCAATGGCTTGGCATCGGCGCGGCGGGGGGAGCCTGTCCAGGGCCGGCCCGGCCGGCTGCCACCCTGTCAGTGTCATGACAGAGAGGCAGCTACGACCGGTATCGCGTGATTCCTGAGAGGCTCTCGCAGTATGATCGATGACTTCCATGGATCCGGTCTCGAAGAAGCGCAAGATCTCGTCCCCGCCGAGGCGGCGACCCACCGTGCCGGCGGACTCGCGCTACGGGCCATGGTGGGCCTGGCTCACCGGCATCCTGGTGCTCACCTTCGCCGTCTACCTCCCCAGTCTCGACAATGGCTTCACGAACTGGGATGACGCCAAGTACGTCACCGAAAACCTGACGCTCGCGCACCCGTCCCTGCACGACATCCTGGTTCGACCCCTGGAAGGGAACTACCACCCGCTGACCGTCCTGTCGCTCGCGTGGAACTACCGGCTCTCGCAGCTGCACCCCGCGTCCTATCACGGGCTCAACCTTCTTCTCCACCTGGCGAACACCGCCCTGGTCTTCTTCTTCATCCGGAAGCTGGCCGGAGGGCTCTGGGCCCCGGTGGTGACGAGCCTCTTCTTCGGAATCCATCCGATGCACGTCGAATCGGTGGCCTGGATCGCCGAGCGCAAGGACGTGCTCTTCGTCTTCTTCTACCTGGCCGGGCTGATCGCGTATCTCGAATACCGGGATTCCAAGCGCGGGGGATGGCTCGCGGCGACGCTGGCCGCGTGCGTGCTGTCGCTCGCGTCCAAGCCCGCCGCGGTCACCTTCCCGGTGGCGCTGATGCTGGTCGACGCGTACCGCGGCCGCCGCTTCGACACCGCCGCGATCGTCGAGAAAACCCCCTTCTTCGCCCTGGCGATCGTCGCGGGGCTTCTCACCCTGCACGCCCAGAAAGCCGTGGGCGCCATCGTCGACACGCCCGTGTTCCCGCTCTTCTCGAGAGTGCTCTTCGCGGCGTACGGAACCGTGTCGTACGTGGTGAAGCTTCTCGTGCCCTTGGGTCTCTCGGCGATCTATCCCTACCCGGTCGGTGGACGGGTGGGCCCTGAGTTCTACGTCGCGTTCGCCGCGCTCGTCGTCCTTCTGCCGGCCGCGGTCTACCTGTTCCGCCACAACCGGGCCGTCCTGTTCGGCCTGGCGTTCTTCCTGCTGAACATCGCCCTCGTGCTCCAGTTCGTCACCGTGGGCCACGCCCTGATGGCGGATCGCTATACCTATCTGCCCTACGTCGGGCTCTTCTTCGCCCTCTCCTACTGGATGGACGCGGGCCCCCCGCCCTGGGCTCCGGGCTCTTCCGTGAAGACGCTCACCGCGGGCCTTCTCCTGCTGCTCGTTCCGGTCTGCGCCGTTCAGACCTGGAAGCGCTGCGGCGTCTGGAAGGATTCGGCCACCCTCTGGACCGACACGATCCGCCATTATCCGAACCGGATCTACGACGCCTACTTCCTGCGCGGTACCTACTACCACCATGCGGTGGGCGATCCCGCCGCCGCGCTGGCCGACTACGACGAAGCCCTGAAATTGAATCCCCGGGCGGCGTTCGCCCTGGCCAACAAGGGGACGCTCCTCTTCGACCTCGGGCGCGCGGACTCGGCGTACGTCTACCTGGATCGCGCGCTCCAGTTGAAGCCCGACCTGGCGGGCGCGCTGAACAACCGCGGCGCCATCAAGGGGCAGCGCGGCGATCTCCCGGGGGCGGTCGCCGATTTTTCGCGGGCGATCGCGTCGGAGCCGCTATTCCGGGATCCGTACGAGAACCGGGCGGTGGGCTACTACATGGCGGGGCAGTTCGACAAAGCGATCGCCGATACGCGCCGCGCGCTGGAGCTGGATCCGGCGAACCCGGAGAACCACGCGCTCTGGGACGCGATCGGCCAGTACGAGCAGAAGCTGCACCGCTACCAGGAGGCCGTGACCGCGCACGACGAGGCGATCCGGCGCGCGCCGTACGGCGATCCGCGCATTCCCGGCTACTACCTGAACCGGAGCTTTGCCTACGAGGGCCTGGGGAATCGCGAGGCCGCGATCCGCGACGCGCGCCAGGCGGAGCAGCTCGGCGCGACCCTGGCGCCGGGGTATCTGAAGAAGCTGGGAATCGCCGCGGCCCCGGCGGCCCCGCCCGCCGCGCCCTAAGTCTCAAGTTCCGCCCGCCGCCGCCGATCCTTTCCGGGACCTTTCGTCCGTACCGGCCCGGAGCGCGCCGCCTTGAAGCTCGTCGCCTGTCCCCAGTGCCATGCCCAGTACGACGCCGGCCTCGCAACAGGCCCGACGATCCCGTGCCGCTGTGGCGCGACGTTTCCGTCGGAGCCGCCGCGGGCCAAGGACGCCGCGGTCACGCGCTGCGCGGCATGCGGCGCCCTGGTAGGCGAGAGGGAACGGGTCTGCTCCTATTGCGGCGCCGAAGTCGTCCGGCGTCCGGCGGGCTCGGGGCCGGTCTGTCCCGAGTGCTACGCGCAGAATCCGGAGTCGGCGCGCTACTGCGTCGCCTGCGGGGTGGCCCTCCTCCCGCAGCCGGTGCGGGCCGCCGCCGGCGCGCTGCCCTGTCCGGTCTGCACGGGGTCGACGCTCGCGGCGCGAAACCTGGGCGGGATCTGGGTCGAGGAATGCCCCTCCTGCCTGGGCCTCTGGACGCCGGGCGACGTGATCGACCGGCTGATCGACCGGATCCGCGAGCGGCTCGCACAGGACGGCGCCTCCGTGATGGCGCGCCACGAGCGGCGCTCGAAGTGGCGGCCCGAGTTCACCTATCGGAAGTGCCCGGAGTGCGGCGTGATGATGCAGCGGCGGAATTTCGGCCGCCGCTCCGGCGTGGTTCTCGACTGGTGCGCCAGCCACGGCACCTGGCTCGACGCCCATGAGCTGGAGGACGTCGCGTCGTTCGTGATCGATGGGGGGCTTCGCGGCGCGGATCCGGCGCAGGGCGACGTGTCGCTCGCCGCGGATCCCAAGCGCGTCGCGGCCGTCGCCGCCGCGGAGACGATCCTCGCGAAGGAGCGGATGAAGGCCGAGCGCCGGGAGCGTCCGATCAGCCTTGGAGACCTGTTCACGCTGCTCTTGCGCCAGCGCCTGTAGAACGCCGGGCGCCGGCGTGGCGCCGGCGGCCATGAACGAGGAGGAACGATGGGGATCGTGGAGAAGCTGCGCGGCGAGCTGGTCGACATCATCGAGTGGGTCGACGACTCGCGGAACACGCTGGTCTGGAGATTTCCGCGGTACCACAACCAGATCAAGAACGGCGCCCGCCTGATCGTTCGGCCCGGCCAGTCGGCCGTCGTCGTCGAGCAGGGGCGCGTCGCCGACGTGTTCGGCCCCGGCACCTACGAGCTCACGATGAAGAATCTCCCGCTCCTGAGCACGCTGCGCGGCTGGAAGTACGGTTTCGACAGCCCCTTCAAGGCGGAGGTCTACTTCGTCGCCACGCGCCAGATCACGGAGCTCAAGTGGGGGACCCCCAACCCGGTCATCCTGCGCGATCCATCGCTCGGGCCGCTTCGCGTGCGGGCCTTCGGCACCTACACCCTCCGGGCGGCCAAGCCCGAGGCGCTGCTCGCGGAGCTGGTCGGCACCGACGGGTCGTTCCAGGCCGACGAGATCGACGTGCTCCTCCGCTCCCTCATCGCGACCGCCTTCGCCGATCTGATCGCGACCACCCAGATCGCGATCGCGGATCTCTCGGCCAGCTACCTGCGCCTCTCCGAGGAGCTCCGGAAGCGCGTGCTCGCGAAGATCGATCAGGAATACGGCCTGGATATCCCGCAGCTCTACATCGTGAACGTTTCCGTTCCCGACTCGGTGGAGCAGGCAATGGACGCGCGTTCGGGCATGGAGGTGATCGGCGACGTGGAGCGGTATCAGCGCTACCAGGTCGGCGCCGCCACGCCGCTCGCGGCCGCGAACCCTTCGGGCGGGCTGGCCGGAGCGGGCGTGGGACTGGGAATGGGCCTCTCCTACGCCGGCGCCGCGGCGTCACGGCCTGTGAACGCCCCGGTCATTCCCCCCGTGCCGCTGGCCGACGCCGTCTGGCACGTCGCGACCGCCGGAACGGCGTCCGGCCCCTTCACGCTCGAGCAGATCCGCCAGGGAATGGCCGAGGGAAAGGTGACGCCGCAGAGCCATGTCTGGACGGCGGGGATGAGCGCGTGGGCGCCGATCGCGTCGGTGCCGGCATTGGCCGCGCTCTTGACGCCGCCACCGCCGCCGCGGGGATGAGTTCCGAAGCAAGCATCGGATAGCCGGGTCGGTCGCCGGACCTCACGATCGTGGTCGACGTTCACCCGATCGAAGGAGGATCCGATGACCGACCCGCTGCGCTTCCGCGTCACGCCGCTTCCCGCCGAGGAGTTCGCGCCCCTCTTCCGCTTGAGCGATTCCGAGCTCGCGTCCCGAGGCATGCTCCGGATGGTCGCCGATTCGAAACCGGGCTTTCCCTGCCGCGTGAGCCTGGAGGATGCCGAGGTGGGGGAGAGCGTGATCCTGCTCCCGTATGTGCATCATCGAACGGAGAGTCCCTACCGGGCATCGGGTCCCATCTTCGTCCGGGAAGGGGCCGCGACGGCAGCGCCGGCCGTTGGGGAAGTCCCCGAAGCCGTGCGAACCAGGCTTCTATCGGTGCGCGCCTACGACGCGGAAGGGATGATGGTGCGGTCGGAGGTCGCGGAGGGCAGCGCCCTGGCCGATTGTGCGAGGCGCCACTTCGCCGACCCGTCGGTGGCCACCCTCCACGTCCACAACGCGAAGGCGGGGTGCTACAGCTGCCGGATCGAGCGGGCCTGATCCTTCACGCGAGGCCGATCTTCTTCATGAGCGGTTTCCACCGGGGGTCCCCGTGCAGGCGCCGGAACAGGGGCTCGCTTCCGATCGAGGCCATCCCGGTGTCCCGCTCCTGATAGGCACGCTCCAGCCAGGCGAACGTGCCGTCCACGTCCTCCTGCACCGCGTGGATCGCGGCGACCTGGTAGGGGGAGTCCACGGCGTGCCTTTCCTCGAGCTGCCGGAGCGCCTCGTCCGACTC
Source organism: Candidatus Eiseniibacteriota bacterium (assembly GCA_035689165.1). Classification (GTDB taxonomy): domain Bacteria; phylum Eisenbacteria; class RBG-16-71-46; order SZUA-252; family SZUA-252; genus DASQJL01. The sequence goes on from DASSLZ010000180.1 coordinate 5,179, forward strand.
CGCTTTCCGGCCGGCGAGCTGGTGCACGTAGGCAATCGCCGTGAGTCGGGCCCACTCCGCGCCCTCTCGCTGGGCCTCCGCCAGCGCCTCCTCGAACCGGCCCATTTCGGCCAAGACGATGCCCAGCCCGTGGCGGCCGCCGACGCGATTCGGAGAAAGCTCCAATGCCTTGCGCAGGTAGCGCTCGGCATCGGGCAACCGCCCCATGTTGCGGTAGACGAACGCAAGGGAGCTGTACGAGGCGGCGCTCAGCGGGTCCTGCTGAAGGGCTCGAAGGTGCATGGCCTCCGCCGCGTCGAGCCGTCCGAGAATCCCGGCCAGGGCCCCTGCCGCGCCGAGCGCGGCGGGACTGCCGGGAGCAAGCTGCAGCGCGCGCCGGCTCGATTCTTCCGCCGCCCGGAAATCCCAGTCGTACATCCGCTGGATGGCGCTGAGCCGCACGTGGGCCTCGGGTAGGTCGGGTGCCAGCTCCAGGGCCTTGCTCGCCGCCTCTCGGGCCTTGCGATAGGCGTCGTTGACGGGCTCCCAGCCATAGCCGCCGCTCAGCGCGTGGGCTCGTGAAAGCTCCGTCCAGGCCAGCGCATGCTTGGGGTCCTTCGACAGCGCTTCATTCAGGTACTCGATCGCCTTGCTGTTGTCCTCCCGGTTCATCCGATCGATCAGGTACTTTCCTTGAAGGTAGAGACGATGCGCCTCGGGATTGTCCCCGTGCCCTTTCGCCGCGGCGGCCACGTCGGCCTGGGCCAGGCCGCTCGCCTTGGAATCGGGCTCCTCGCCGAGCAGGGTGGTGCGCAGCTCCTTGACGACCGACTGAGCGATGTCGTCCTGCACCGCGAAGATGTCATCGAGCGAGCGGTCGTAGGTCTCCGACCAGAGCTGCACGCGGTCCGAGGCGTGGATCAGCTGCACCGAGATCCGCACCCGGTTGCCCGCCTTGCGCACGCTCCCGTCGAGGAGCGTCGCCACGTTCAGCTTCTGGCCGATCACCGCGAGGTCCTCGTTCTTCCCCTTGAACTGAAAGGACGAGGCGCGCGCGGCCACGCGAAGCCCCCGAACCTTGGTGAGCACGTTGAGCAGCTCGTCGGCGAGACCGTCCGAGAAATACTCGTCCTCTTCGCCCCGGCTCCGGTTCACGAAGGGGAGCACGGCGATCGACGGAGCATCCCGAGGCGGCGCCGACACCGAAGAGGAAGGGGTCGTGAAGGACCGGGACGAAGGCGGCGCCGGCGGCGGCGAGGGTAGCGGCGGCGGGGTCGCGGGACCGGCCGGCGCGCTTCCCGGAGCCGCCAGGCCCAGCGCGCGCTCGGCCTCGCGCTGGACGTAGCGAAGCTCGTTGTACACGTCGCGCGCGGTCTGGATGCGATCCCGCGCGTTCTTCTCCAGGCACCGCGTGATGATCCGGTCGAGATCCCGAGGCACGTCGCCCCGCAACGAGAGCACCGGGACCGGAACGTCGCGGAGGATGGCCGAGCTCACGTCCGCCGGCGTCGGGCCGGTGAACGGCCTCCGTCCCGTCGCGAGCTCGTAGAGGATGATGCCGAGCGAGAAGAGGTCCGACCGGGCGTCCACGGCCTCGGCGCGGACCTGCTCGGGCGCCATGTACGGGACGGTGCCGAGGACCTGGCCGTGGCCCGAGATCGGCGACTCGGCCGTCGCGCCGATGGTGGCGCCCTCGCCGCCCAGGTCCCCCTGGCTCATCTTGGCGAGGCCGAAGTCCAGCACCTTGACCCACCCGTCGTGCGTCACCATCACGTTCCCCGGCTTCAGGTCGCGGTGGATCACGCCGCGCTCGTGCGCGGCGGCCAGCGCGCTCGTGAGCGGAATCGCGAGGTCCAGGACGCGCGCGAGCGGAAGACCGCCCGGGGCGATCAGGTGGTCCAGGGTGCGTCCCTCGACCAGCTCCATGGTGAGGAAGCGGACGCCGCGCTCGTCTTCCACGGAGTAGAGCGTCACGATATTCGGATGATTGAGCCCCGCGACGGTTCGGGCCTCGCGCTCGAAGCGCGCGAGGCGATCCGCGGAGGAGGCGACCGCTTCGGGAAGTACCTTCACGGCGACCGCGCGCCCCAGCCGCGTGTCGCGCGCGCGGTAGACCTCGCCCATGCCCCCGGCGCCGAGGGGCGAAAGGATCTCGTACGATCCGAGGCGGGTTCCGGTGGCGATGGGCATGGCGGAAGAGTCTAGCCCTTCGCCGCGGGATTGGAAACGGGCGCAGCGCGCCACGGCACGACGGTCGCCTTCAGCGCACCGGGCCGTACATCTGGGCGGGGCCCAGCTCCTCGGGGAAGCGGACGCGAAGCGCGGCTCGCGTTCGATCGCAGAGGTGGCAGGCGTCGGCGTACGCCTCGCCGTGGCCCACCCCATGCCGGCGCGCCAGCTCGGCGGGTCCGCCCGCGAGCAGCGGGCCCGTGATCGGATGCGCTTCGGGGTCATACCGCGCCACGATCTCGACAAGGGGCGTGCGGAACAGGTTCCCGATCGCGATTCCCTGGCAGACGTGAACCCAGCCGAGCGGATCGACGTGGACGCGCCCTGGCTCACGGAGGTCTTCGTGCGGGCAGCGGTCGAAGGACGCCCACGGCACATGGGGCGCGTGCGGGGCGAGAACGGCCGCCGCGCGTCCGCGAAACATGACGGCCGATTCGCCGGCCGGAAGCTGCCCCACGCGACCCGCCGCGCTGTCCTCCACCGGCGCCACCTGGATCGTGTCCACGGGCATGCCGAGCCGCAGGGCGGCGCGGCGCGCGCGGTCCACCCGGCGCTCCTGGTCCGCGCCGCCATGGAACGCGTCGCAGCTCAGGGAGAGGTCATCGACCACTCCCGAGAGATCCCGCAGCCACTCGGTCGCATCCTCCTCGCTCGTCGCCCAGTAAGCGTTGGATACGATCCCCACGCGGAATCCAAGCTTGCGGGCCCGGAGTGCGCTCCAACGGAGGAGCCCGTGGTAGAGAAAGGGCTCGCCCCCTTCGAAGTAGAACCACTCCACGGTGCCTAGCGCGCGCGTCTGACGAAGGATCTCGTCTACCTGCGGGATCGTGATCGTTCCCGGCTGTTCGGGGCTCGACCACACGAAGCAGTGGTCGCACTCGTACGTGCAGCCGTAGGTGAGGAGCAGGTGAAGACCTGTCAGCGTCATGGCGTCACCGGACCCTGCTCGCACGCAGCGAGCGATGTTTCGATCGCCGCGGTCTCTTCGCGGGAGAACGACCATGGCCCCGTCTGCTCCGCCAGCCGGTCGCGGGCCTCGCGCGCGCCGACCAGCCATTGCCGCGCGGCCTGCCGGTGCGCCGCGGACGCGGCGCCCGCGCCCTTCTTCGCCCGGTCCAGCTCCACCAGCCCCATGGCCAGTTTGGCCTCGATCAGCTCCTGGGCGAACCGGGTGTCGGTGGTGTCGGTCATCGCGCGGCGCACCAGGTCGGGGATGACGCCGCCGAGCAGATCCTCGGCGAGCGCCGCGTGGCCCGCGGCCGCATGCACGTGCCCCAGGAAGGTGCGGGCGACCAGATCGCTGACCACCGCGTCGTCGTTGCCGGGATCCTTCTGCGCCGCCGAGCGCGTGGCCGCGGCGCATGCTTCGGCCTCGCCGAGCGCGCTCACGGGATCGTTCCCGTTCAGGAGGTAGATGCGGCCGGTGTTGTAGTGGACCGCCGCGCGGCGCCGCAGGAGATCGGCGTCGTCGGGATTTTCGCGGATCAGATCGTCGAGGAGCGTCCGCGCGCGCCCCAGTACGGCCAGCGCGCTGTCCGATCCGCCGGGCTGCAGCACGAGCGCCTCGGCCAATCCGGTGGAGGCCTGCGCCAGCGTGCGGCGGTGCGACGGTTCCTTCGGCTCCCAGACCACCAGCGCCGCGAACGAGTCCACGCCGCGCCGGATCTGAGCCACCCCTTCGTCGATCTTCCCCGCCTCGATCAGCGTGAGGCCGTCGTTGTGAAGCAGCCGCGGGATGTTGATGCGATAGCGCCGCACGTCCGGGCGCATCGTCCGAAGCTCGGTCATCAGCTCCAGCGCGCGGCGCGACATCGCCGTCGCCTCGACCGCGCGTCCGTGCTCGCGATCGAAGTTGCAGAGCTTGGTCGCCGAGGACGCCAGGTCCAGCTTGTATTCTTCCTGCGCCGGATTGACGCGCACCAGCCGGTCGCGCAGCTCGTAGGCTTTCTTCAGCGAGCGATAGCCCTCTTCGCTCCGGCCGACGTTGGCGCTCCAGACATACCCCTGGACGGTCCCCAGCTTGTCGAACCCGTCGGCCAGGGTGCGAATCAACGCCGTGTCCTGGACCCCCTCGGCGGCGATCCCGTTCAGGTACTTCGTCGCCGAATCCACGATCTTCTCGCGGAGCGGGGTGGTCCCGGGCATGGAGGCCAGGCCCTCGTTCACGTCCCAGAGCACGGTGTTCGCCATCGTCGCCACGTCGCGCAGGCGGCGTTCCGCGACGGCGCGCTCGCGCCGCGCCTCGCGGGCGCTCCAGAGCGAGAAGGCGGCGCCGGCGACGATCGCCAGCGCGGCGACCGTCGCCATGCCGACGGCGACCCGGTTCCGGCGCACGAACTTCGACGTGCGATACCGCCACGTGGAGGGACGGGCCTCGACCGGCCGACCGTCGAGATAGCGCCTCAGGTCGGCGCCCAATTCCTCCACCGACCCGTAGCGCCGCTCGGGCTCCTTCGCGAGCGATTTCAGGATGATGTTGTCGAGATCTCCCGCCAGGGCGCGGCTCAGGGCGCCGGGACCGCCGGTCGGCGGGGAGGGAAGGCTGCGCGTCCGCTCCGCGGCCGTGCCGAGCCGCGTCGCCGCGGCCGTGCTGGGCCGCAGCGGGTCCTTCTCGAGAACGGTCCGGAGGAGCTGGGTCGCGCCCTCGGCGCGCGTGGGATAGGGGCGCGCGCCCGTCGCCAGCTCGAACAGGAGAACGCCCAGCGAATAGACGTCGGAGGCGGTCGTGATGTCGCCGCCGCGAAGCTGCTCGGGGCTTGCGTACTCCGGCGTGAGCGGCGCGCGCGCCGTCGTCAGTTCGGAGACCGGCGCGCCCTCGGCGGAGAAGATCTTCGCGACGCCGAAGTCCAGGAGGCGCGGCGTTCCCTCGGCGGTTACGAGGACGTTCGCGGGCTTGATGTCGCGATGGAGCACCAGCCGCCGGTGCGCCGCCTCCACGCTCCCGCAGAGCGCCAGGAACAGGCGCAGCCGCTCGCGCAGGGTCGGGGCCTTCTCCGAGCACCACTCGTAGAGGGGCACCCCTTCCACGTACTCCATGACCAGCCACGGCAGCCCCTCGGGCGTGGTGCCGCCGTCCAAGAGCCGCGCCATGTTGGGATGATCCAGGGTGGCCAGGATCTGCCGCTCCCGCAGGAAGCGCTGGACCATCTCCTGCGTGGCCAGCCCGTGCCGGATGAGCTTGAGCGCGCCGCGCTGGTGGAACTGCCCGTCCTCGCGCTCCACGAGATAGACCACGCCCATCCCGCCGGTGGCGAGCGGACGCACCACTCTCCACGAACCGATGCTCTGTCCCGGTGCGGGACCTTCGGGGAAGGGGAGCGAGATGCCGCCCCCCTCCGGCTCCAGGAAGCCGCCCGCGGCGTCGTGGCTCGCGAGCAGCGAGCGCACTTCGGTCTCGAGCTCGCGATCGCCGGCGCACGACTCCTTGACGAACGCGGCTCGCTGCTCGCGCGGCTGCCGTAGCGCCGCCTCGAAGAGCTCACCGACCTGCGCCCAACGCTCGGTCACGCGATCCTCCCTTTGAGCTCGCGATGGAGCCACGCCCGCGCGAGGGTCCAGTCGCGTTTGACGGTCGCGGCAGAGACGCCGAGCACCTCGGCCGTCTCCTCCACGGAAAGCCCGGTGAAGAAGCGGAGCTCGACGACGCGCGCCTGGCGCTCGTCGAGCGCGGCCAGCCGGTCGAGCGCGTCGTTCAGATCCTCCGCCGCCACGCCCAAGGGCTCGTCGCCCGCGGCGATCGCGTCACTGTCTTCGAGCGTGACGTGCACGGCGTCGCCGCCGCGCTTCTGCGCCCCGCGGCGGCGGGCATGATCGATCAGGATACGCCGCATCGCCTGCGCCGCGAGCCCCATGAAGTGGGCGCGGTTCTGCCAGGAGACGTGCCGCTGGTCGAGCAGGCGGAGGTAGGCCTCGTGGGCGAGCGCGGTGGGCTGCAGCGTGTGTCCGGCGCTCTCATCTCGTAAGTAGGCGCCCGCAAGACGGCGCATCTCTTCGTAAACGAGCGGGAGCAGCGCATGGAGCGCGCTTGCATCTCCTTGCCGCCAGCGAAGAAAGGTTTGGGTGACTTCAGAAGGGGACGGAGCCCCCTGACTCTCCGGGACATCCATCGGCCCGGGGAGTATAGAGGCGAGCCGTTTCGTGGAACAATCGCCCGTTATCTCGTGCGGCGACCCACGGGCGCGTGCCCGGTGCGCGCGAAATCGATGAAGCCGCGCTCGCAGTCCGTGTGGACCAGCTTGACCCGCACCCGGTCGCCCACGTCCAGGCCCGCCTGGCCCTGTTCGACGCGACCCTCGACGGCCGGATCGAGCAGCCGCACCCACGTCCCCTTGTCGGACGCGCCGGTCACGATGCCGTCGAACTCCTGCCCCAGGCGGCTGCTCAGCAGGCAAGCCGCGGCCGCCTTGTCCAGGAGCCGCTCGATCTTGTTCACGTCGTCTTCCCTTTCGGTGCAGTGGCCGGCCAGCGATCGCAGCGCATCGGGCGCATAGGGAATTGCAATTCCCTCGAGCGCGGCACGGAGAAGCCGTTGGGTGATCAGGTCGGGGTAGCGCCGGTTCGGAGCGGTGGAGTGCGTGTAGTCGCTCACGGCGAGCCCGAAGTGCCCCTCGATGGTCTCGCCGGGAAAGGTCGC
>DASSLZ010000181.1:0-3020 GCA_035689165.1 Candidatus Eiseniibacteriota bacterium
CCAGGAAGAACATCTGCGTGGCGAAGGCGTGCCGGCGCGGATCCTTGTAGAAGTCCTCCAGGAACGGGTTCTCCTCGGGCTCTTCCAGGAGAAGCCGCGCCTGGAGCCGCTCGGCCAGGAGCCGGGCGAGCGAGGTCTTCCCCACTCCGATCACGCCTTCGACCGCGATGTAGCGCCCCGGGCCGGGCTGGATCTCGCCGGTCAGTACCAGAAGCGACCCAGCTTTCGCACGGGGGGATTGGGCGGGAGCTTCTGGATCATGCGGCGCACCGTCTCGCCCGTGACCGGATGGCGGAAATTGGGATCCAGCTCCAGCAGCGGATAGAGGACGAACGCGCGGCGGTGGGCCTCGGGATGAGGCACTTGCAGATCGGGCTCGTCGATCAGCTCATCGTCGTAGAAGAGGAGGTCGAGGTCGATGGATCGCGGGCCCCAGCGCTTGGAGCGCACGCGCCCCATGCGCTTCTCGATCAGGAGCATCTGCCAGAGGAGCTCCCTCGGCAGGAGCTCGGTCTCGATCCAGGCCACCGCGTTCAGGAAGGGGGGCTGTTCGGTTTCGCCCACCGGCTCGGTATCGTAGAGCGAGGAGACGCCCGAGACGTTGGTCTGCGGCAGCTGCCGCAATGATTCCACCGCTTTCCGGACCAGGAACTCGCGGTCGCCCAGGTTCGACCCGATGCCGACATAGACGCGGCGCATCATCGGGCGCGCTCCACTTCCACTTCCGGGCACCCGGAGAAGTCGGCCACGGGGATGTGCATCTTCCGGAGCCGCACGCGCACACGCGGCGGGTCGAATTCGGCCAGGAGCGCGAGGGCCACCTCCTCGGCCAGCGTCTCGAGCAGGCGGCAGCGCGCCATCGCGATCTGCCCGCGCACCAGGCGCGAGAGTTCCTCGTAGTCCACGAACGCGTCCAGCGAATCGGGACGCCGCCGGGTCTCGCGCGCGTAGGCGATCTCGACGTCCGCCTCCAGGCGCTGTCCCAGGTCGCGCTCCTTCTGCGTCACGCCCAGGTGGCCGTAGGCCTGGATGCCGCGCAGGCGGAGCCAGTCGAACCCGGAGGCCATGGCGCTAGCGGATCGCGGCCGACGGGGAGACATCCCGGGTCCTCCAGGGCGTGAGCGCCTCCAGCTTGGCGATCGCGCGCCGAATCACGTCCACGGGCGACGTGAGCGCCACGCGGAAATAGCCCTCGCCTCCCTCGCCGAATCCCGTGCCCGGCGTGAGCAGCACGCCGGTTCCCTCGAAGACGCGTGCGGCGAAGTCCATCGCGGACTCCCCTTCCGGGACGCGCCCCCAGACGAAGAAGGCGCCGCCCGGCGTCGGGACGGGGCAACCCAGCGCGCGCAGTCCATCGAGCGCCGCGTCGCGCCGCTCGCGATACACCGTGCGGAGCGCCGGGCCATGGGCCGGCAGGGCCGACAGCCCCCAGGCCGCGGCGATCTGGGTCGCCTGCGGCGCACCGGAATCCACGTTGGCCTTGAACCGCGCCAGCAGGTCGATGAGCGCGGGTGCTCCGGCGGCGAAGCCGATCCGCCACCCCGTCATGTTGAAGGTCTTGGAGAAGGAGTGGAACTCGATCGCGCGCTCCCTGGCGCCGGGGAACTGGAGGATGCTGGGCGGCGGCTCGTCGTAGTAGAGCTCGCTGTAGGCGGCGTCGCTCGCGACGATCAGGTCGCGCTTCACGGCCCAGGCCACGAGCTCCTCGTAGAAGGAGTGGGGTGCTGTGGCGCCGGTCGGGTTGTTCGGATAATTCACCCACACGACCCGCGTGCGCTCGGTGACGCGGCGGTCCAGCTCGCGGATCTCGGGCAGGAAGCCCGCCGACTCCCGGAGCGGATAGCGGACCGGGGTGGCTCCGGCGAACACCGCCCCCGCGGCGTAGACCGGATACCCGGGATCGGGCACCAGCGCCTCGTCCCCTGGGTTTAGGAGCGCGAGCGGAAGGTGCCCGATCCCCTCCTTGGAGCCCAGCAGCATCCCCAGCTCGCGCCGGGGATCGAGCGTGACGCCGAAGCGCGCGCCGAACCACGCCGCGATCTCCGCGCGCGCAGCGGGCATCCCGGCGCTGGTCGGATAGCGGTGGTTCCTCGGATCACGCGCGGCCTCGGCCATCTTCTCGAGGATCGGCGCGGGCGTCGGCAGGTCGGGATCTCCGATCGAGAGGTCGATGACCTCCCTTCCGGCGGCCTCGGCCTCGGCGCGCTTCCGTTCCAGCTCGGCGAAGAGATAGCGCGGAAGCGCGGCAAGGCGCTCGCTCGGTTCCGTGTGGGGCATGGAGTGACGGTATCGGGGATCGGGGGGAGAATCAAGGGGCCGTCCGGTTCGGAAGCGAAGACGGCGACGACGCGCGCCGCTAGACCTGGCCGGGAGCCGGCGGGTCCATCACGACCATCACCTCTTCTTCGAGGGTGATGCCGTTCGCCTCTTCCACGCGCCGCTTCATCTCCTGCGCGACACGAAGCACTTCCTGGGCGGAGGCGCCGCCCTTGTTCACGATGTAGTTGGCGTGGTAGGCGTGCACGCCGGCGCCGCCGTCCTTGATCTCCTTGGCGCCCGCGGCTTCGAGGAGCTGCCCCGCGGCGATCTTGGTGCCGTCGGGAAGCACGGGGTTCTTGAAGAAGCAGCCGGCCGTGTGGAGGCCCTTTTCCTTGCGGCGGGCGCGCTGCGCGGCGTGCTGCCCCATGATCCGGTCCATCTCGGCCCGGTCGCCCGGTTGGAGCGCGAAATCGCAATCGACGACGATGTTCGAGTTCGTCTTGAGATTGCTGTGCCGGTAAGCGAATCCCAGCTCCGCGGGGGTGCGGTCGACGAGGGTGGTTCCCTCGAGCAGCCGGATCCGCGTCACGATGTCCCCCACCGCGCGGCCGAACGCGCCCGCATTACCACGAATAGCGCCTCCCACCGTGCCGGGGATGTCGATCGCGAACTCCAGTCCCGAGAGGGAGTGCTCGCGAGCCGCCTCCACGACCTCGCCCAGGTCGCACCCCGCTCCGGCCGTGATGCGGTTCCCGGCCACG
>DASSLZ010000182.1:0-11555 GCA_035689165.1 Candidatus Eiseniibacteriota bacterium
GATCCCGATGGCCAGGGGATGCAGACCGAGGTGATCCGAAGCGGCAAGGCGCGGCTCTTCGCCGACGTCCGCGCGCGCGTCCGCCGGCCGGGGCGCTACTTCGACGTGGACCCCGAGGGACGGGTGCACGACCTGTCGCGACCGGGAGCCGGGCCTCCGGGAGCGCAGTGCGCCATGATGGCGCCGCTCAAGCTGGAGGGGCGCGTCGTGGGCATCGTGCAGGTGATGAGCGACATGGCCGGCACCTATCGCCGCGGTCATCTGGCCTCGCTCGAGGCGATCGTGGCGCCGATCGCGGTGGCGCTCCAGAACGCCGAGCTCTACGCGCGGGCCAAGCGCGAGATCGCCGAAAGGCTCCGCGTGGAGCGCGCGCTGACGTTGAGCGAGGAGCGGCTGCTGGAGGCGGACCGCCGCAAGGACGAATTCCTGGCCACGCTGGCGCACGAGCTGCGCAATCCGCTCGCGCCGATCCGGAACGCGGTCGGTCTGCTTCGAGGAAGCGGGTCCGATCCCGCGACGATCGCCTGGTCGGGAGAGGTGATCCAGCGCCAGGTGGGACACATGGCCCGGCTGCTCGACGATCTCCTGGACGTGAGCCGGGTGAGCCGCGGGCGGCTGCGGCTGCGGACCGAGCCGGTGGACCTGGGGGAAGTGGTGCGGCACGCCGTAGAAGCGAGCCATCCCCTGATCGAGGCGGGACAGCACCGCCTGGTGGTCGAGTTCCCTCCCCAACCGATCCGGCTCGACGCCGATGCGACGCGGCTGGCGCAGGTCTTCTCGAACCTCCTGAACAACGCGGCCCGCTACAGCGAGCCGGGCACGACCATCCAGGTGAGCGCTTCGCGCGAGGAGGGGGAGGCGGTCGTGCGCGTCACCGACCACGGGATCGGCATCATGCCCTCGATGCTGCCTCGAATCTTCGAGGCGTTCCTCCAGATCGACCGCTCGCTGGAGCGATCGCAGGGTGGATTGGGGATCGGGCTCACGCTGGTGAAGCAGATCGTGGAGCTGCACGGCGGACACGTCGAGGCGCAGAGCGACGGCCCGGGGAAGGGGAGCGTGTTTACGGTGCGGCTGCCGCTGCCCGATCCGGCGAAGGCCGGCGCGGGTGCCGCCGAGGGCGGGCCGGGGTCCGCGCGGCGCGGCGACGCGCTCGACGCCCCCTTGGCCGCGGGAGTTCCCGGAAGTCTGGTCGCGCCTCCGCCCGAGCCGCGTGGACCCGCGCCCCGGCGCCGCATCCTGGTCGCCGACGACCTCGAGGACAGCGCGACCAGCCTCGCGATGTTATTGAAGATGCAGGGGCACGAAGTGCGCACCGCGCGCGACGGCGACGAGGCGGTGGGCGTGGCCCGCTCCTTCCTGCCCGAGATCGTGCTGCTCGACATCGCCATGCCGAAGCTGAACGGCTACGAGGCGGCGCGGCGGATCCTGGCCGAGCACCCCGACAAGCGGCCGGTGCTGATCGCCCTGACCGGATGGGGGCACGAAGAGAACCGCATGCGCACCCGCGAGGCGGGCTTCGACCATCACCTGGTCAAGCCGGTCGAGCCGGAAGTCCTGAATCGTCTGCTCGCGACGGTCGAGACGTAAACCGCCGAAGGTCCCCGAGCACGGGCAACGAAGGCCGGCCCTTTCACTCCTCCTCGTTGTGAGGACCGTCGGCAGCCGCTTCCTCCTCCGCAAAGTGGCCGTGCGCGGGGTGCGCCGACGCCGCGTAGAGCCGCTCGGCGTAGTGCAAGTAGGTCACGTAGGCCCCGACGTACTTCCTGCCGGCCTCGACGTCCCCGGGCGCGTAGCCCTTGAGCGCGGCGACCTTCTCGAACTGCTCGCGAAGCCCTTCCTCGACACCACGCTGCAGCAGCTTCATCAGCGGAGCGACGTCACCGGTCGCGATTGCTTTATCCGCGGCCGGGATCGCCGGGCCGAGATCGCGTCCCGCGGGCTTCAGCCCGTCGTAGGGCGCGCCTTCGCCGGCGCGGTGGACGCGGACCAGCGTCTCGAAGAACCAGGTATCGGCGACGTCCTTCGCGTCGGCGCCGAGCTTGCGGAGCTTCGTCGTGCGCTCGAACGCGCGGCGGATCTCGGGCTCGTCCTTCTTCTGCACCCAGATCAGTACGAGGTTGGGGTCGCCGGCCTGGAGCGCCTGGCGGGCGGCGGTCACGACGGGACCGTCGAGGCCGTCGCAGTGGGCTTGGGCCGGGGTCGGCCAGGCGGCCCAGAGCAGGGCGATGACGATGGCGAAGGGAACAAGGGCGGTGGTGCGACGGTGCGTCGCCGAGCGCGGCGGCGCAAGACGGGGCGTGGCCATGGGATACTCCTCGACACGGACGGCGCCGCGTCGCCGCCCTGGTTGTGCGCGCGCACTTCATTTATACACCCGGCCACCCGCGGCGTCGATGGCCGGGAAGTCTTGAATCGCCCCCGCGCGACGGTGGAGACTTGGAGCGGGACGAGGCGGCGAGGGGCCATCGTGGAGGTGGCACATGAGCCGAACGATTCGAGGCGGGTTCCTGGTTGCGTGTCTTCTGGCCGCGCTGGCCCTTTCCGCATGCGGCAAGAAGACGGAGAACCGCGGCACCCAGAACGAGCCTCTACAGATCACCGACAGTCTTGCCGGCACGCCCGGCGCGGCCGGGCGCCCTCAGGGCTCCGCGAGCATTCCCACCGACCTGGACAGCATGGCCTTCCGCCCCAAGCTGGAGCAGGTGCGCGCCGACATCGATTCGGGAAACGCCCAGTACATCCAGGCATGGAAGGTGGGGAGCGCCGATCTCTTCGCGAACGTCTTCGCGAAGGAGGGCACCCTGATGCGCCGTGATGGAAACCTTCTCCAGGGGCGCGGACGGATCACCGCGGTCATGGGGGGCGTCTTCTCCAAGATCCGGATGCGCCAGGGGGAGATCACGACCCGCTCACTTCGGGTCGTGGGCGATCGCGCCTATGAGACCGGCACCTACCTGTTCGAGACCGTTCCCGTGCGCGGCGGTCCCGCCTCGGTCGACTCGGGTCCGTTCGTGCAGGTCTGGAAGTACGAGTCGGGGCAGTGGAAGATGTGGCGCAACGACGCGCGACCGCGCGGGTGACTCGCCCTATTTCCGGATCAGCTTGAACGCCGAGCCGCCCTTCCCGCTCCGGAAGTAATTCACGATCCAGACCATCGCGAGCGGCTCGAGGTAGCGGGCGTTCTCGATCCCGCCGAGATCCACGGTATCCGGCCATCCGAACGCTTCCAGTACCTGCCGCACTTCGTTCTTGGCGGCGTCGTCGTTGCCGGCGATGAACATCGTGGGCGGTCCGTCAGGGTAGGTCGGCCGGAACATGTCGGGATTGCCGACGATGTTGAAGGCCTTGACCACGCGGGCCTGGGGCATCCAGCGCTGGACGTTCTCCCCCGCGGAGTCGCCGCCCGCCACGGCGAGCACCGGAGGCCTGCCGGGCACGCTGTAGTCGAGCGGGTTCGTGGTATCGATGACGACCTTGCCCTTCAAGTTCTCGGGCTTGGCCAGCGTGATCGCGTTCTCGGTGCCGCTCCAGGCCGTCGCGAGCACCGCGAGCTCCGCGTGCGCTGCCGCGTCGGCGAAGGTTCCCGAGGAGGTCTTTCCCTTGGCGCCCTTCCGCCACTCCTTCACGTCCTCGCGATCCGGCTCGCGGCTTCCCATCATCACGTCGTGGCCGAGCGCCGCGAAGCCGGTGCCGATGGCCTTGCCCACACTACCCGATCCCAGGATTCCGATCTTCATCGCTCGCCCTTCCTCAAGCGCGGCGCTGAGGCCGCGCGGTTCGTAACGGTTCGTCCCGGAGGGACGCTGCCGCCCTCGCGGGCGTGGCCCGGACGCCAACTCCCGACCGACGCTCTCCTTAGACGGGGAGGGCACGTGGGCCGATTCGGGGGCTGCTATCCTTTTTCCATGAGATCCGGTGCTCTCTCATGGGGCTGGGCGGCGCGGCTGGCCCTCGCCTTGCTCTCGATCGTCACCTGGACGGCGGGATCTTCAATGGCCGCGGGGGCGGGCGCGGGGGACTGGAATCGCGGTTCTCTCCCCCCCTCCATCCGCGACCGCGTCCACTTCGCCGCGAGCGACGTCCCCGCGTTTCCCATGGACGATGCGCGGCTGTCGCGGGCGAAGCAGTGGCCGAAGACCCTGACGATCGGCGGGGTGCCCTGCGCGCTCCGCATTCACGCGTGGGACGACGACGACGCGATCGCGGTCGCGTCGCTCGAGGACGTCGAGGAGCATAGCCGGGTGATGCTGTTCTACGACACGACACGATCGCGATGGGACGCGGCCAACGCCGGCTGGGGTCCTCGCTACCTCTGGAACGAGAAGGGGAAGCTGATCCAGCGGATCTGGTACGAGCCGGACAGCACCCGTCTCGTGACCCACGACTACACCTACTACAAGGATGGGAAGCTCCTGGGCTATTCGCGGCGCGAGGAGAAGCGCAGGTCTTCGCGGAACGGCGCGAGCCCCTACCAGTTCCTGTCCGAGTTCTTCTCCAAGGATGGCCGGCTGCTCGCGGTCGCCTACGAGAACATGAGCGCCCGTTCCCGCGATTCGGTCTACGCCTGGAAGGGGACGACAGTCCCTTATGACGAGTTCCGCATGAAGACCCACGTTCTCTACTCGAGCGCGCACCCCGGGAGTCGCTGACCGCGTATTCGGCGCTGTTCGGATTCCGGACGGCCGCGCCGCGCGCCGCTCCCCGCGCGAGGAGCTATCGATGCTTTCGCTACGGAACGCCTCCATTCCCGCGCTATTCGTCCTGCTCATCCTGGCCACCGCCAACTACGCGCCGGCCCCTCCCGGCGTGGCCGAGCGGGTGCAGGTGCGCCTGCCCGGACTGGAGCAGGGCTCGCTCACCCTGTGCGGGGAGCGGCTCTGGCAGCCGAAGGCGCTCGCGCGATTCTACAAGGCGCGCCAGGCCCGCCCCGCCTGGGGCGGACGCGACGCCGAGGACATCGTGCAGGCGATCCGCGGCGTGACGGCCGACGGCTTGAATCCCGGCGATTACCACCTGAAGACGATCGAGCAGATGGTGGCCGAGCGGGAGAACGGCTCGACCCCCGAGCTGGAGGGGGACCTGGACATCCTTCTCTCCGACGCGGTGGCCGCGATCGCGGATCACGTGCGCTACGGGCGCGTGAAGCCGGTGACGCTGAACGCCGCCTGGAACGTGGATCCGCGCGAGGGGGCGCCCCCGCTGGAGCAGCAGCTGGCCGAGATCCGTTCGGCGCCCGATCTGTCCCGCGCGATCCAGGCGCGGCGGCCCGATCACTTCATCTACCGGGGGCTGGTGCGCGAGCTGGCCTCGCTGCGTGACATCGAGGACCAGGGCGGATGGCCGCGCGTCGCGTCGGGACGACCCGTCGCCCCCGGCGGTCGTGACGAGCGGATCGCCGGCGTGCGGCGCCGTCTGGAGGCGAGCGGGGACTATCGCGGCGGGGCCGGAGCCGATCCGTCGCACTACGACGCTTCGCTCGCCAAGGCGGTCCGCCAGTTCCAGGAGCTGCATCGGATTCCCCCGGACGGCGTGATCGGGCCGACGACGGTCGCGGCGATGAACGTGCCCGTGCAGGCGCGGATCAACCAGGTCCGCGCGAATCTCGAGCGCGCCCGCTGGGTGCTGAACGGGCTTCACGACGACTTCCTGCTCGTGAACATCCCCGCCTTCAAGGCCTACCTGATCCGCGATCAGCGCCGGATCTGGGAGGCGCGGACGCAGGTGGGCGACGAGTACATGAAGACCCCGACCTTCCGCTCGATGATGCAGACGGTGGTCTTCAACCCCGATTGGACGGTGCCGGCGTCGATCGCCAAGTACGAGGTGCTGGACGCCATGCGGAACGGCGACAACGTGCTCTTGAAGTGGGGGCTCCGCGTGTACGACCGGCGCGGGCGCGAGGTCCATCCCGCTTCGGTCAACTGGGACGCCCCGCCCGAGCGTTTCCCCTACACGCTGCGGCAGCTGCCGGGCTCGCGCAATCCGCTCGGCCGCGTCAAGTTCCTCTTCCCGAACAAGTACTCGATCTACCTCCATGACACGCCGAACAAGCGGCTCTTCGCGGCGCGGGACCGGACCTTCAGCCACGGATGCATCCGCGTGGAGAACGCCATGGAGCTCGCGGACCTGTTGCTCCGCGATCAGATCGGAACCGGCGGCGTGCGGAACGCCGTGGCGGAGGGAGCGACGCGAAACGTGGCGCTGGAGCATCCGATCCCGGTGCTGATCGTCTACTGGACGGTGAGCGTGGGCGCCAAGGGCGACGTGCACTACGCAAACGACATCTATGGGTACGACGCGCCGCTGGCCGCGGCGCTGAACGCGGGGCGGAGGGGGTAGCGGCGGGCGGGCGAGCGAGGGCCGTAGCCCCGCTCAAGATCGGGACGGTCCGGCCGATTTTCCTGGGGACCCGTCGCGCCGGGCCTTTGTGGGCCCGCGCCGTCCTCCGGAGGGCTACCCATGTCCCGAGTCCCGCTGAAGCAGCTCATCGGTATTCCGCTGAACGTCGTGCTGTTCCTGTTCCTCATGGTGATGGCGTGGGGAAGCTGGGACGGCTTCTTCGCGCATCCCGTCCGGGTGGGCGTCGTCGCGATCCACCTCCTCATGATGCCGGTCATGACCCTGTGCACCGCGGGACGGAGCCGCGGCGTGAAGCACGCCCCCGACTGGCGCCCCTTCTTCCCGCTCCTGATGGCGCACTCGCTCTTCACCGCGTGGGTCATGCCGTACATGGACGCGCGAAACATCGGGGTCCTTCCGGGCGGCGATGCCCTCCGATGGGCCGGACTGGCGGTGCTCGCCTCGGGTGCCTTGCTTCGCGTCTGGCCGATGATGGCGCTGGGGGGCCGCTTCGCGTCGGTCGCGGCCATCCAGAAGGGGCACTCGCTGCAGACCTCCGGCGTGTACGGCTTCGTGCGGCATCCTTCCTACGTAGGAATACTGCTCATGGACATTGGGTTCGCCGGCGTCTTCCGCAGCTCGGTCGCGGTGGCGCTCCTGCCGATCGTCTTCTGGATGTTCAAGCGCCGGATGGACGTGGAGGAGCAGCTCCTGGTCGAGGAGTTCGGCGAAACGTATCGCGGGTACATGGGACGGACCGCGCGGCTCCTGCCGGGAGTGTATTGATTCTCGAAACGTTTGTTCCTTGACGGGGGCAAATCCTCCACAATGGTGCGGGGGCTGGACCGTGGGTCTAGCCCCCGTTTTGTTCGCGGCTCACCCGCGGCGCGGCCGGACACAGAGCCGGCCCGCCCAGGAGGATATACATGAAGACCCGAATGCTGCCCCTGCTCTTCCTCGCTTCGCTCGTCATTCTCAGCTTCGCCCCGACCTTCGGCCAGGCGGCCGAGCCGGACCACATCGTCTCCGGCCCCGAGATCCAGGCCCGGATCGACCAGAAGATCCACTCCGAAGCGGACGACCGTCAGGCGATCCGCGACCTGCTCTCCCGGTCCGACGTGAAGCGCGTCGCGGGCCAGGCCGGGCTCGACCTCCGGCGCGCGGATGCCGCCATCGGCACCCTCTCCGGTCCCGAGCTCACGCGCATCGCGTCGCAGGCGCGCGACGCCAATTCCCAGCTCGCGGGCGGCAAGACGATCACCATGACATGGACCATGGTGATCATCGTCGTGGTCGCGCTCGTGGTGCTGATCGCGGTTCTCTGATCCAAGCCGTGAAGATGATGAGGTTGGCTGCGGCCGGCGCGATCCTCGCGTCGGCCGCCCTTCTCGGCATTCCGGCGTTCGCGGCGGAGCCCGCGCCCGCGACGTCCCCGTCCGCGGGGACTGCGGTCCGCCTCCTGGACGTTCCCTACGTTCCCCAGAGCGAACGGCTCTGCGGCGGGGCGGCGCTGGCCATGGTGCTCCGCTACTGGGGCGATCCCCGCGCGCGCGCCGAGGACTTCACGTCGCTCGTGCTCCCGGGGGAGAACGGGATCCGCGGCGACTCGCTCGTCGCGGCGGCGCGCGCCCGAGGCTGCCCGGTCTTTCCGATGCAGGCGACCGCGGCCGACCTGCGCGATCATCTCGCGCGCGGCCGGCCGGTGATCGCGCTCCTGGATACCGGCACTCCGGTGCGCCACTACGTCGTGCTCCTCGCGGCGACGCCGACCGGCGTGATCCTCCACGATCCCGCCGTGGGCCCCTTCCAGACGCGATCCGCCCAGGACTTCGACAAGGCCTGGGGCGCGGCGGGGCGCTGGGCGCTGCTCGTGCTTCCGCCGCAGGGGCGTGAGAGCCTCGCCGATCCCTCCCGCGTGGCGCTGGAGCAGTTCCGCGCGGGGACTCCGGCTCCGCCGCCGCCCGACACGACGGCGTTCGACACGCCCGTGATCCCGGAAGTCGCCACGAGCGGTCCCACGATCTCGGGGTGCGACGGCATGGTGAGCGAGGGGGTCCAGAAAGCGAAGAGCGGCGCCGACGCGGAGGCCGCCGGGCTCCTCAACGCCGCCGCCGCGCTCTGCCCGACCTCGGCCGCTCCGGTGCGCGAGCTCGCGGGGCTTCGATTCCGCGAGAAGCGCTACGCGGACGCGGGCTCTCTGGCAAGGCGGGCGATCGAGTTGGAGCCGAACGACGCCTACACGTGGAGGCTCCTCGCCGGGAGCCGGTACATGGACGGCGACGTGCACGAAGCGCTCGACGCCTGGAACCACGTCTCCGAGCCGCGCAGCGATCTTCTCAAGGTCGAGGGACTCCGGCGCACGCGCTACGAGGCGGTGTCCGACCAGGTGGACCTTCCGCCCGGGTACCTCATCACGTGGGACGAGTACCGCCGCGCGCAGCGCCGCCTGAACGAAGTCCCCGCGGCCTCCCGCGCGCGCATGGAGGTGCGCCCCTCGGCGGACGGCGCCGCCCAGGTGCGCGTCGCCGTGCTGGAGCGGCCGCTCCTGTTCGACGGGCCGCTCGATCTCGGCATCGCGGCGGGCCGCGCGGTGGCGAGCAGCGAAGTGGCGCTGCGGCTGTCCAGTCCGCTTCGCCTGGGCGAGCTCTGGACGGCGCGCTATCGGTTCCAGCAGAACCGGCCGCGCGGGATGCTGATGATGGAGGCGCCCGCGCTCGGCGGGCGTCCGGGGCTCTTCCACCTGGAGGGCGTCTGGGAGCGGCAGGCCTACGCGCTCCAGCCTTCGGTGGAGGGCGCGCGGGTGCGCGAGGATCGCCGGCGCGGCGTGGTGAGCTACGGCGACTGGATCTCGCCCGACTGGCGGATGGAATTCGGGGGCGGCCTGGAGCGCTTCGTGGTCGTGGACGCCGGAGGGCACAACTGGGCCACGGTCCAGGGCGCGCTCGAGGCGCACAGCGTCGGCGACCATTTCGCGTTCACCGTGTCGGGAGCCGGATGGGCCACCGGTGGCGAGCATGCCTTCCGCGCGGGAGACTTCCTCGTCCGCTACGGCTCGGACGATTTCAATCACGGGGACTGGCTGATGCGCGCCGGCTACTCGGCCGCCTCCGCGCGGGCGCCGCTCGCGCTCTGGCCCGGCGCGAGCAACGGCTCGGGGCGCGACCCGCTCCTTCGCGCGCACCCGCTCCTGGAGGAGGGCGTCGTGAACGGGCTCGTCTTCGGAAAGCGGCTCGCCGTCGCGAACTTCGAGCGGCGCATCTTTCCCTGGGAAGTGAAGACCGTGCGCATCGGCCTCGCCGCCTTCCTCGACACGGGAAAGGCGTGGGAGCCTCTGGTCCCGCGGGACATCCCCTGGCAGTTCGACGTGGGCGGCGGGTTGCGGATCGCGAGCGTCGGCGGTCGGGGCGAGCTTCGGGTCGATTTCGGATACGGGCTCCAGGATCAGGAGACCGCGATCTCGGCGGGACTCACGGCGCGGTGACGGCGACCCTGCGATGACGGCGACCCTCTACACGATCGGCTACGAGAAGCGCACGCAGGAGGAGTTCTTCACCATCCTGAGCCAAGCCGGCATCGACGTGCTCATGGACGTACGCGACGTCGCCTGGAGCCACAAGCCGGGCTTTTCCAAGGGGACGCTGTCGGAGACCGCGCAGACCGCCGGGCTCGAATACGTCCACGCCCAGTTCTTTGGGAATCCGAAGAAGCTGCGGGAAAAGGAGACGGAAACCGCCGGGCTGATCCGCGCCTACGAGCGGCACTTGGAGGAGCATCCCGAGATCCTCGAGGAGTTCTCCAGGTTGATCCGGGACTACGCCAAGGCGGAGAAGCGCGTCTGCATCATGTGCTTCGAGCGCGACCCCGCCGATTGCCATCGGGGGGTGCTCGCCTCGCGCTGGAAGCGCCGTAAGCGGGGAGCGGTGGAGCACCTGGGCACCGAGTCATGAATCGGTCTCGAGGCCACGAACCGCTGCGCGACCAGCCGCCGCACGACTAGCCGCTGCGCAACCAGCCGCTGCACGACTAGCCGCTGCGCGACTAGCCGCTACACCACCGCTCCGTTCCACTCCCAGTTCTCCCGGAAGTACGCCAGCTCGAAGCCCATCCTGCGCGCGTTGCGGAACGACTGCGCGCGGCCCTGCCCCTTCTCGGCCGAGGTCTCCATCGTCATCACCTTGCAGCCGGCCGCCTCGGCGTCCTGAATCCGGCGAGCGATCAGGGCGCTGTGGATGCCGCGCCCCTGCGCCTCGGGGAGCACGACCCCGATCTCGAACGAGGCCCACTCGCCGTTCACGAACAGCGCGGCCGCCCCGACCGGCTTGTCTCCCTCGTAGGCGAGATAGGTGCGCCAGCGGCCGAGATCCACGAGCTCGGAGAACCACTCGGCGGTCTCGGGCGGATATTCGAACGCGGTCTGCACGATCTCGCCCCACACCTTGGCCAGGTCACGGTCGGAGGAGGGGATCTGCACGATGCGCGGGGCGAACTCGATCTCGCGCGCGGGGCCCAGGCCGCGGCGGAGCTTGGCCCAGGGCTCGATCATCTCGAAACCGCGATCCTTGAGCCATCCCGTGAGGGACCTGGGCTCGGCAACGGGGCTGACCTGCATGAAGAAGCGGGGCACGCCCGAGCCGATGTAGGTCTGGATGATCCGGTCCACGATGGCGGGACTCACCGGCTCCTCGTTCCCCAGGCCGAGCACGCGGTTGAAGAGGAGATGGTCCAGCTTGGAGGAGATGGCGAGCTGGGCGCCGTACAGGTTCTCGAAACGGAGGCCCAGCTGGTCGATCAGCGCCGGTCCCGGAGCCATGAACCAGGTGCGCCAGCAGGTCATCTCGTAACGCTCGAGGAGGCGGATCTGATCGGGGGGAATCAAAGGCTCGAACATGGTCAGGCGGCTCCTTGGATCCAACGAATCGTGAAGACGAGCCCCGTGAGGAGCAGCGGAGCGTGCACGCGGCGCGAAGCGTACACCGCCCCGCGCCGCGCGGCATCATCAAGGATTGATTCGCGTGCCGATCACCGAGAACTGGCCGATCGCGTTCGTGTTGCTCGTCGGCGGCGCCGGCGCGATCAGGCTGTCCAGCCTGGCCCCCGCGAAGGTCGCCAGCCCGGTGGGCGTCAAGGATGGGCTGCCGGTGGTCCACCCCACCGATCCCGATCCCGCGTTGTAGACCACGATCCAGTAGGTGGAATCCGCCTGGAGCGTGTAG